>JBFKLD010000038.1:0-9407 GCA_041630755.1 Thermoplasmatota archaeon | reverse complement strand
CGCCTTCGAGGCGCTGCCCTTCTTGCGCGGCTGATTCAACGCGACAAGCGCACGGTGTCCCACGTGCCCGTCAAGGCATCGTAGTGGTGCAAGGCCGGCTCCGCCTTGCCTATCAGCACGCGCACCGCTTCCACAGCCATGCGGGTCCCGATCACGCCGGCCACGGGCCCCAAGATCCCCATCGCGCAGTCCTCCGGTTCGGGCGGTGACGGAAACACGTCCGCGTATGCAGGGCCGTCCGGCAAGAAGGTCGCGACTTGCCCTTCGGTGCCGCGGAGGCTGCCGTGGATCCATGGGACGCCAGCTTCGCGGCACGCCGCGTCAAGCACGTACCGGGCCGCGGGGTCATCCGTCCCGTCCAGAACAATGCTGTGCCCTTCGACCAGGTTCGCGGCATTGGACGAATCCAGGAAGCAGGCGTGCATGGCACACGGCGTGGGCGCAAGCGCTGACCGCGCGGCTTCCACTTTGCGTCGCCCCACGTCGCCATCGCGAAAGAGGACTTGGCGCGGCAGGTTCGACAGCTCCACGACGTCCGGATCCACGACAGTGGCGCGGCCGATGCCTGCCCGGCACAGGTACAAGGCCGCAGGGCAGCCGAGGCCGCCCATCCCTACGAACAGGGCTGACGCTGCCTCGATGGCGTCTTGACCATCGCCGATGGCGGCGCGCTGGGCCGCGAACCTATTCCGGGACACCGAATTGGCCTGCAAGACGGGATCCCGCCGGCCATCCAGCCGTCTGCTCGCGGTCTTCGTCACCCGGACGGATCGCATCCGTCGGGCACGCGTCGAAGCAGGCACCGTCGGCAATGCACAGGTCGCGGTCCACGCGCGCCACGTCGGTCGTCACGGCAGCACCCGTCGGGCATGCCGCGTCGCAGCCGTTGCACACGATGCAGTCCGCCGCCAGCACCCAGGCCTTCTTGTCTTCCGGAACCGACTTCACGTATTCCTTGACGGCCTCTTGGTCTTCCGGGTCGCCCTCGTACGGGGCCGGGTACGCGCCAGCGGGGGCTTCCGGCTCGGCGGGTGCTTCCGCAGGCTGCTCCGTCGGTGCCGCGGGTTCCACTTCCTTGGCGGGAGCGGGCTCGCCCTCGTCGTGCTTGGCAGGCGGGCTGGGAACGTCCTCGGTCGGTGCCGAGGGCTTCGGAACGGCGACCGGCTCGGGGACGGCCTTGCCTTCCTTCTCCAGCTTCTTCATGGCACGTTCCTTGGCGGCTTGGCGGTCCGCATCCAAGGTGTCCTTGGTGGGGACCATCCACTTCTTGCCCGCCAGGCTGCGCGCATTGGCCTCATCAATGAGCTTCTGCACGTGACCCTTCCAGTCACCCACCAAGCCGATGTCGGCGTATTGGAAGATGCCTGCGCTCGGGTCGTTGTTGATCGCGATGACCGTGCCGGATTCCTTCATGCCCTCAATGTGCTGGATGGCGCCACTGAGGCCCACCGCGATGTACAGCTTCGGGCGCACGCTCACGCCGGTCTGGCCGACTTGGCGGCTGCGCTCGGCCCAGCCCTTGTCGCACACAGCGCGCGTGGCAGCCAATTCGCCGCCCAGCACGTCTGCCAGCTCTTGGCACTTGGCCACACCGTCGGGGCCGCCGACGCCCAGCCCGACGCCCACCAAGATCTGCTCCTTGGTGATGTCGGTGCCGTCGTCGATCACGTAGTCCAGCACTTGGGCGTGGTACGTCTTGCCGTCCAGGAACGACACATCCACGTCCTCGACCGCGCCCTCGCGGGTCGTGTCCGGTTCGTGGGGCTTGAAGATGCCGGGGCGGGCCGTCGCCATCTGGGGGCGGTGGCGGTCGCAGCGGATCGTGGCCAGCATCTTGCCGCCAAAGGCAGGGCGGCGGGCCAGCAGCTCGCCGTTGAGCTCGTCCACGTCCAATTCCGTGCAGTCTGCCGTCATGCCGGCATCGATCTTCACCGCCACGCGGCTGCTGATGTCGCGGCCCGTGTGCGTGGCGCCGATGAGCACGATAGTCGGCTTGCGGGTCTTGACCAGGTCCACCAGCACGTCCGTGCTGGGGCGCGCGATGGGCGTGGCCAGGATGGGGTGCTCGGCGCGGATGACCTTGTCGGCACCCGCATGGATGAGCTTCTCGGCCATGTCGCCCGTTTCGTGCCCGAGCAGGACCGCCGTCACTTCCGTGCCCAGCTTCTCGGCCATGGGGCCGGCGGCGCCAAGCAGTTCGTTGGTGACGTCAAGGATCTTGCCGCCGCGCTGCTCCACGATGACCCAGACGCCTTCGTAGTCGTCGAAGTTCTCGGCAGCCTTGGCGGGCCGCAGCGCAATGGAGTCGTAGCGCGACTTCATGCGACGACACCTCGCTCGAAGAGGCTGTCCACAGCAGCCGTCGCGTCGTCCACCTTCGTGCACACGCGCTCGTCGCCGCTGCTGATGTCCACCTTGCCGACGATGGTCGGGCTGCCCTTGAGGCCCACCCAGGTGGGCTCTTCGATGTCGGTGAGCTCCGCGAGGGGCCAGACGACAAGCAGGGCCTGCTGGCCGCGCAGCTTGCCGTTCAGGGTGGCGATGCGGGGCGTGTTGATGCCCAGCTCGCAGGTGATGCATGCCGGCAGGGGCATGCGGATGATCTCGTGGCCGCCACCGATGCTGCGGTTGGCCGTCAGCATCTCGGTCTTGGGGTCAAACTCGACGCTGTGGATGTAGGTCGCCTGCTCGGTGTCGAGGTGGCCGGCAACGCCAGGGCCCACTTGGCCCGTGCTTGCATCCGTGGTCTCTTCGCCAAACAGGATCAAGTCCACGTCGCCGATTTCGCGGCTGAGCTTCTTGATGCCGGCAGCCAGCGTGAGGCTGGTCGGGTAGGTATCGGCGCCTGCAAAGGCACGGTCGGTGATCAGCACGCCGTGGTCTGCACCGCGCGCGATGCATTCCCGCAGCATCACGTCGAAGAACGGCGGGCCCATGGTGACGACGGTCACCTTGGCGCCATGCTTGTCCTTCATCTGGAGAGCAAGCTCGAACGCGTTCTCGTCCGGCGGGTTGATGATGTTCTTGACTTGGCTCCGGTCGAGGGTCTTCTTGACCGGGTCAATCGTCAAATCGGTCGCGTCGGGCGTCATCTTCATGCACACAGCAACGTGCATGGGGCGGCCCAGGCTCTTGATGTCCGTCATGGCGACAGGTCGCGCGACAGAGGGCCCCTTGATAAGAGGTGCGGGGCGCTACCCCCAGTAGCCATTGCAGGAGGCCCGGTCATCCCTGGTCGCGTTTTCGAAATCGCTTGACACTGCCGCCATCAAGCGCACGCGGGCAGTGCCCACCGACGACCATTGGAAGTCGATCTCTTCAAGGTCGCAGCGGCTGAGCACAAACTGGTGCGTCCAATAGGCATTGGTCGCCCGCCATCTGGGCTCTGCTTCGTACACGCCATCGCCCGCGTCAATGCGGGCTTCCGCGGCAATCGTGCCGACGGGCAAGCGAAAATCCACGACCAATCCGGTCGTGTTCTCCGGAATCCTGGCCGTGTGGCTGTCCGGGGTTGTGCTGTTGAGGAGGACGTGATAGCATCCATCGAGGCTGTAGAGCCTCCCCTCTGCAGTGAAGCGCGACTTGTTGGCAAGACAATAATCGAAGGAATCAAGTGCAGGCGCGTCGGGGGGGACGGCACAGCCCGCAAACGCGGGTGTGAGAAGCAGCACCACGAACCAACGCATGTGCCAACAAGTGGCTCAGCGGCTAAAAAATCGGTGGCACAAGCGCTGGCCTGTGCGTCGGTCTATATGCGTGCGAGTGGGCTCAGCTTCCATCCATGAATGAAAAATGGACCCTCGCGATTGCGACGATGTTGGTGCTTGCGCCGCTCGTGACTGCTTCCCAGGCCGCCGGGTGGTCTGCGACCGTGAACGCGCAAAATCCTGCGGACACCACGTGTGTCCTGGGCGAGAGCGACGAGATGGATCTGGTGGAGTTGCCCGCGCCTGGAGAAAGCGTGCGCATCACCATTCCATTCAGGAGCGCAGTCAACCTCTCCTTTGAGTCGATTGAGGATGCGGCGGTCTCCTACCAATCGTGCTCTTCGGGTGTTTGCACTGTCATCATCCACGTCTACGAAGAGACAATCACACACGTCACCGCCCATGCAGGCATGAGTGCGTTCCTTTCCCAATTCTACGGCTCCCTGGCCGTGGCGCAGGAGGTGCAGGTGGACAAGGAAACGGAAATCCATTGCGAGGGCTCGTTCGTCATTGTCGGCGAAGGTTCCGGTGGCCCGGGCCCCCGGTACGCTGCTTCATCCATCTACACGACAGCCACCAGCTACACGACCTCGAGTTGCGGCTACCTGAACGTGCCTTACGACGAATCATGTCTGTTGACCCATGAATCTGCCTTCGACGTCTCGGCGCGGCTGCCCGGCGTCGTGACCCGCTTTGATGTGGTCACCGGTGGAAAGTGGGCGAATGAACTGGCGGTCCAGGCCGCGGTGGCACACGCAAAGGTCCACCTGGGTGGGAATGTCAGCTACAGCGACGGCTCTGGAGACGTAGAAACGTCCACGGAGCACCCGCTCCCGTTCGACGAAGCCGGCCGTTGGCAAACCAACCTCGCCGGCATTGACATCCAAGTGGACGCCACCGCCTAGCGCGTGGGGCTTTTCCCTCTCTACCCGTACTTGTAGTTCACACCGAAGCTGGCGCGGGGGTTGTTCCACTTCACCGATCCAGGCGTGCACACGATGTCGCACGTGCCGCATTCGACGCAGTCCTCGTACGTGAACTGCATGCGGCCGTCGATGAATTCGAAGCACTTGGCGGGGCAGGTGTTGAGGCACCACGTGTGGGGGCAGGTGTCGCACACGTCGGGGTCCACCGTGATGTGCGCATGCTCGTGGGCGTCCGTGACGTACTTGGTCGCACCCAGGCGGGCCTTGATGTTGACGAGTTCGTTCTTCACAGGTTCACCCCGGCGTTGATGGCGTCCTTCATGACTTCCTTGGGCTTGACGCCCGCGTCCTTCATGGCGGAGCGCAGGTGGTCACGCATCTTCTTCTTGGGTCCGTCGGCGCGCAGCATGCTGCGGAAGACGCCGCTGAGCATGTCGGGGTACTTCTCGAACATGCGGGCGTTCCAGGTGAAGTCTCCGACGTTGCGGAACCGCTTGAAGTCGCCGATGGTGCCGTCCTTCTCGAGGTTCTTGATGTACCGCTGGAGCGTGACTTCACTGAAGTCCTTCTTCTGGGCGGCGTGCACGACGGCGTCGGCGGCAGCGATGCCGCTGCGCACGGCGTAGTTCATGCCCTGGATCACGATGCCGTTGCTGAAGCAGAAGCCGGCGGCGTCGCCGACGATGAGGCAGCCATCGGTGGCCAGCTCAGGGAACGCAAGGTAGCCGCCCTCGGGGACCAGGTGGGCGCCGTACTCGACCAGCTCGGCGTCCTTTGTGAGGCCCTGGATGTACGGGTGGAGGCGGAAGTGCTCCACGACATCGTGGGTCGTCAAGTCGCCTTGGTTCTTCATCGTGGGGAGGTTGATCACCACACCGAGGCTGAGCGTGTCCTTGTTGGTGTACAGGAAGCCGCCGGCCATGACGCCGTCCTTGCGGCCAAGGACGAATTCGCCGGCCATGCCGCCGTCTTCGCCGACGCCGAAGCGGTCCTGGATGACGGCGGGGTCCAGCTTGAGGACTTCCTTGACGCCGAGCGCGTAGTGGTGGGGGTCCAGCACGTCTTGGCCCTGGCGCAGGTCTGCGCTGAGGCTCAGGCGGCTGTTGGCGCCGTCGGCGAGGATGACCACGTCGGCGGTGGTGACTTCGCCGCCCTGGACGACGCCCTTCACGTGTCCGTTGACCTTGTGGAGGGCTTCGACGTTGACGCCCGTGACGACGGTGGCGCCGGCTTCCTTGGCCTTGTCGAGGAGCCAGGGGTCCGTGCGGGCACGCAAGACGGCGTAGCCGACCGTGTCGGTCTTCATCGCTTCGTCATGGTAGTCCACGACGAAGGCCGTCTCGTCGCCAAGGAATCCAACCTTCTTGTTGGACACTGGGCGCTCGTACGGGAAGGATTCCTTCCAGTCAGGCAAGATCTTGGCAAGGTCGTCGCCCCACAGAATGCCTCCGGAGAGGTTCTTGGCGCCAGCGTCGTCGCCGCGCTCCACGAGAAGCACGTCCACGTTCTGCTGGGCGAGGCGGATGGCGGCGGAGCATCCGGCAAAGCCGGCCCCGACTACGATGCACTGAAAGTGTGTCTTCGTCACGGTCCCCGAGCGGCCCAAACAGGGGTCGTATATGAGGGGTGCGGGGCACGTCTTGGAAGGTCCTCAGGCGCCCAGATCTGCCCACACGAGCACCAAGCGGGGCTTCGGGGGGTTCACGATGCCAAGACCGTGCATGGCCATCTCCACGTCCAGACGCGCGTCGTGGAGCTGCTGGGTGGTGATGGCCTTCGAGGATGCGATGGTGCCTCGGAGGTCACCCATCCAAAGCTCGATCCCCACGAAGTAGTCCTCGGGCCGGTCGGGGTCGCCCGTGTGGTCGCCGACGCGCACCACTTGCAATCCGCGCGGCAGCACGGTGGCGGGTGCCGCGTCTGCAAAGCCGCGTGGGCGCCAATCCCGCAGGGCCAGGAGCATCTCCATGTCCAGATGTTGGGCCACCACCGTTGCGGGCACGCCCATCACGAGAGCATAACGGCCATCATGCCCCATCGTCCACCTCCCAAACGACGTGCAGGGCGGCTTGCGCGTCGAGCCCTGCGGCGTTGAAGCGGCGCTGCATGGCTTCGATGGCGGCGGGTGCCTCCACGGCTTGGACGGGTGCAGCCGAGAAGCGCCCGTCGTCCGTAAGGAGGGATTCGCCGATGATCATGTCTCGGTAGCCGGCGGTGACGCGGCAGGCGGTCCCCTCCACGCAAGGGGCCTGGTTGTACGCCTTCGCAAAAGCCGACGGCCATTCCCAGAAGGGCACGCTGCCTGCGGGTTGGTCTGCAAGCCACGCCTCCACCGGTGACGGCGTCATGTGCTGCGCGTCGGCGCCGGCCATCACGTGCACGGGGTCTGCGTATCCTCCCCGCCAGTAGTTGCCCGGCGTCAACCAAGATGTTGGGTCGAAGGCGGCTGCCATGCCGCCGAGCTGCAGAGGCAGCACATCTGCGCGGCCACGGCGGGCACCGTCTTTCCAGGACCAGAACCAGTCGGGGCCGGGATGCAAAAACCGCATCGTGATGTCTGCGCGTCCCTTCGTGGCGCCGGCTTCGGCCCACGCGGTGAGCAATGGCAGCGCGTGCTCGATGCTGGATGGGGGGACGTTGTTGCTGTGCAGGTCCTTGACTTCCAGGACCACCGCCATGTGGCCGTCTTCGACGCCGAGGCGCAGGCGGTCCAGGGGAAAGGGGCCGTGCCCCACGCCGGGGTCGCCGGGCAGAAGGACATGCCAGTGGCCCACGAATGTGGGCTGGCCGTCGACCAATGCGTGCGCGGGGCCGTTTTGCTCCTGGAAGCACTGGTCGCCGAAGGTCGGCATGCCGCGGTTGCGCCACAGCGTGCCGGTCCTCCGCTCGAGGTGCTCCTTCGGATAATGCTGCATCAGCACATCCAGGAGCTTTTCGCTCCACGGGACCGGAAATTCGAGGACCGCGAGAAACGGCGGGACGTACGTGGGTATGCGCACGAACCTTCAGCCGTCCGGATGTGTATTATTCTTCTTCGGTTGCGTTGTCGGGCATCGCCGGGTAGCGCTCGACGAGAAGCACGTCCTTGTTGGTGCCCGCCGCAGCGCGCAGCTCCGTCAGGACGCGGAACTTGTGCTGGCCCCAGTTCTGGTCAAACTTGACCTGGTCCGGAAGCTCGACGGTGACGGCGTCATCCGTGACTTCGAGCTTGTGGCCGCCCATGGGGAAGAGCATGCCCATGACGGCTTCCAGCTTCTCCTGGGGGTCACTGATGACGTCGCGGATGGTGATCTCGTATTCGAGGTCCTTGCCGGCAAGCTCGTGGTTCATGTCCACGCGCACGCGGCCACCGGCGACGCGGGTGATGACGCCGCGCTGGCCCTGCAGGTTGAGCTCCATGCCGACTTGGGGTTGGACCTTCTCCTTGCGGAATTGGGCCATGGGGACGTTCTGGATGCGGCTCGGGTCGCGGTCTCCGTAGGCTTCGGCAGCGGTCAGGGCGAACTTCTGGGTCTCGCCGACCTTGGCCTTTTCCTGGAGCTGCTTCTCGAGGGCCGGCAGGATCTGCTGGCGGCCCATGGTGATCGTGAGGGGCTGGTACTGCTTCTGGTGGTGGATGCCGTACTCCTTGGCGGCCTCCTCCATGGAGGTTTCGAGGGGCTTGTCTTCACCTTGCACGCGCAGAACGTAGTCGAACCGCACAACGTCGCCTTCTTGCATCAGGGCGCGCGACACAGGGCCCCTTCAAGAGCGTTGGGCTACGCGAACGGGGCCGCGGTTTCCGTGGTTTCGGTCGGCCGCTCAGGTTCCCAGCTGAAGGCGACGAAATACCAACCACCAAACGGCGTAACCATGGTCCAGCTCAGCGTCGATTCACCGGGGGGCGCATCTTCTGCGGATGCCGCGTCCCGAATGCCCGTTTCCACGGACCCCGTGAGCGCGCCATCGAGGGTGATGGAACCTGCGCCTTGGTACTGAAGCAGCCAGAATTCGGTGGCCTCAGAGTGGAAAAATGAGAGGCTCCCCTGCTTCACGTGGTCGGAGAGAAATGAAACGCCGGTGTTGCTGGCCACTTCGGCGTCGTTGACCTTGATGGCCTCTGCATCTTCCGAAACAAATGCCTGGATGGCACCGGCGCATGTTGCATGGATGCCCATGGTCCCGCCAAGGGCGTAGCGGGGCCCATCGTCGACCAGATCTACGCCAACGAGCATCAGCTCGAGCTCGCTGCTTACGGCAACCTCTTGGTACGCCGTGGCAGTTTCGTAGGATTGTTTGTTTGTAAACGGTGAGATGCTTTGCACCACGGTCCGCGCATCCACGGTGTGTCCGGCGGCTTCGAGGCGAACATCGTCCACGTAGCGTGTGCCTGGCCCGAGGGGGCCTGCCTGCCAGGATGCGCCGTCCACCAGGATGATGGCGGCGGGTCGACGCTCGCGGTCCCAGGCCACATGGGCTCCGAGGCTGAAGTCGCACACAGTCGGCTCCTCGGGGACGACGCGAAGCCGCAGTCCTCCATCCGCGAGATGGCTGACGGCCGCGATGGGTTGTTCAGGCGCAATCGTCCACGTTGGCTCCGGGATCGCCACATCGTCCGTTGTCGCCGGTCCGATGCATCCCGCGGCCAACAGAACCACCACGACCATTGCCCCACGCATGGGTCCAAATTCGTCGGGCGCTATGAAAGGCTTCAGGCTCAGCAGCCCAGTCCGGTGGCCGAATCGTAGATGCACGAGCCGCCTTCGCGCTCGTACAAGATGGTGCGCTCGCTCTG
>JBFKLD010000037.1:0-9522 GCA_041630755.1 Thermoplasmatota archaeon | reverse complement strand
GTCCAGGAGACCTGCTGGCAGGAGATTGAACACAGCCAGCAGCGCGTTCACGAAGGCCACGGTCGCCATGATGGCGGGGAACGCGGCGCTCGGGTCGGGGCTGAATCCGAACGGGAACGCGATGCCTGCGATGACGAAATTCGTGCCGGGCCCGACGAGGCTGATGATTCCGTTCTCCTTCGGGGTGACGTGTCCGCGGATCATGACGGCACCGGGAGCGGCAAACAGGATGCCGAAGGCGAAGGCGATGAGGGCGCTGATGCCGAGGCTGCTGAATTGGGCCCGGAATTCGGCCCAGTGGCCGTAGCGCTGGGCGACGAACTTGTGGGCAAGCTCGTGCAGCACGAAGCCGCTGGCGACTGCGATGAAGGATGCCAGCAGCAACACGGGATTGGCGAGGGCTTGGATGGCGGCCTGCATGCCGAGTCCCGTGCGGTCTGGCAAGACAAAGGCGAAGGCGAGGGTGAGGGCGACGACGGCCACGGCCAAGTGGCGCACTTCGAAGCGGCTGAAGCGGATCTTTGGCTCCGAGATGGGGCCGGCGTAGTAGGGGTTCACTTGGCCCTTCACAGGAACGCCTCCACAATCTTGGCACCGGCAATCCACGTGCCTGCGACGCTGCCAAGGTTGGCCAGGGCGGTCACGAGGATGACGCGCACGACGCCGTTGCGCCAGAATGCGCCCAAGGTCTCGACGGTCTTGACTTGCTGGAAGTCGCCCACGGTGGGTGTGCGGACCTTGGCCTCGGTGGCGCCTGCAAACCAGCCGGCCGCCAAGGCAGGGTTGAGGCTCGTCAGCGGTGCCGCGATGAAGGCGACCAAGATGCTCAGGGGGTGGCCCAAGGCAAGCGCGGCGCCGAGGGCGCTCAGGCCGCCATTGATGAGGATCCAGAAGAGGCCAAGTTCCAGGAGGTCCGCGTAGCGACCCGTGATGCCGAGGTACACGAAGACGCTGATGATGGCCAGGGGAATGGCGTAGGAGAGCACCTTGCCGGCTGTGAGGCGCTTGGGTGGCTCTTCCTCGAGAGGTTTGCGGGCGGGGGGCGTGCCCTCCAGGTGGCGAAGCATGCCCGGGACGTGACCGGCGCCCACGACCGCGACGGCGCTTTGCCCCGCATTTCGCACATCGTCGATGTGGCTGGCCATGTAGGCATCCCGTTCGTCAATGAGCGCCTCCTTGACGCTCGGGGCGTACTTGGCGAAATCCTCCGTCATCGCCGTGATGGCATCGGTTTCGAGCAGGTCGTCCACGTTCAGGGGCTCTTCGGCCTTGGCAGGGGTCAGGAATTCCATCCAGACGTTCCAGAACAGCTTGAGGCGCTGGAAGAAGCCCATGCTGCCAAAGCCGCGGCGCATCGTGATCCCCACGTCGCGGTCGATGAGGACCACTTCGGCGCCGATCTCGTCGGCCACTTCGATGGCACGCAGCATCTCCCCTCCGGGCGCGATCCCGGTCTCCTTGCCCATGCGGGCTTGCATGTTGGCGAGGTACAATTGGAGCAAGAACAAGTGTTGCTTCTTCTGGCGAAGCACCTCGATGATGTCGGTGCCCTCCCAGGCGTCGGGGTCCTGGAGGGCCTCCAAGCGCCGCGGGTCCAGCTCCACCAGGACCTTGTCCGGCTTCGTCTCGCGGATGGTGGCCTCCACTTCTTCCACGCTGCGCGCAGAGATGTGTGCCGTGCCCACGATGACGATGTCCCCAACCCGCTCAATCACGCGTGAGCCCAGAGGCGCGTTGTTTATCCCTGTTTTGAAGCCCTGCTCGTGGCGGCCTAAGCCATTATGAACCCGCCTTGAGTGGCCGCCCCCATGGGCGCCATCATCGTCACTGGGATCCCCGGTGTCGGCAAGACCACCGTCATGGAAGCCGCTGCGAAGGAACGCAACTTGGACATCGCCGTCTACGGCACCGTGATGTTCGAGGTTGCCTCCGCAAAGGGCTATGTGGAACACCGCGACGACATGCGGAAGATGGACCCTGAACGCCAGAAGGAAGTCCAGCGCGCGGCCGCCGCCAAGATCGCGGAGATGGGCGATGTCGTGGTCGACACGCACTGCAGCATCAAGACGCCGAAGGGCTACCTGCCTGGTCTGCCCGCATGGGTTCTTGAGGCGCTCCAGCCCAGCGCAATTGTCCTGGTCGAAGCCACCGCCGCCGAGATCCACGGCCGCCGCACCAGCGACGAGACGCGCGTGCGCGACGCGGACTCCCTGGAAGCCATCGAAGAGCACCAGGAATACAACCGCCGCTTTGCTGCAGCGTACGCCACCCTGACCGGTGCCACGGTCCACACCGTGTACAACCACGACGGCAAGGTTGACGATGCGATTGCCCAGATTGTCCCCGTGGTGGCCTGATGGCTGAACGCAAGAAGGGCAGCCTGCTCACCATCGCCGGCTTCGCTTTCGTGATGCTGGTCCTCTTCAATGCGGATCTTCGCGACCGCCTCGGTCGCGGCGTCGGCGTGGTGCTCAACCCCATCGTCGGGTTCGGCGGCAACTACCCCGTCCTGACCATTCTCATCGCGGGCACCTTGATGGTGCTCCTCACCACGCTCATCCGCCACTTCACCACGGACTGGCTGGAAATGGCGCGCACGCAGGCATACATGCGCGAATTCCAGAAGGAATTTGGCCAAGCCCGCAAGGACAACAACACGTACAAGCTCAAGAAGCTCCAGGACAAGCAGCCCGAAGTCATGGCCAAGCAGCAAGAGATGTCCAGTGGACAGCTCAAGAACATGCCCTTGACGATGGTCATCGTCATCCCCCTGTTCGCCTGGATGTTCCAGTTCGTGACCGAGCTGGATTACCCCTTCTACGCGGCGCCATGGAATGCGTCGGTCGACATGTTCGGCACCACGGTCTTCCCACACTGGATCCTTCTCTACATGTGCCTCAGCATCCCCCTTGGCGCCTTGGTCCAGAAGAGCATGAAGTACCTCTCCTGGCGCAACCGCTGGGAAGGCAAGCACCCCGAAGTGGATGCCTAGCATCACCGTCGGCGGCCTGCCCGGCACAGGCACGAGCACCCTCTGCAGGCTTCTCCAGGAGCGTACCGGCTTGCCCTACACGTATGCCGGTCAGATCTTCCGCGACGAAGCCGCCCGGCGCGGAATGGACCTCGCCGCCTTCGGAAAGCTGTGCCAGGAAGACCCCAGCGTCGACCAAGGCCTGGACGCCAAGCAGGTGGACCTGCTGCGCGGCGAGCCACTGATCTTGGAAGGTCGCCTGAGCGGCTGGCTCGCCCACCAAGAAGGACTTCCGGCTCTCAAAGTGTGGGTCACATGCGACGATGCAGAGCGTCACCGACGGCTCGCCCAGCGGGATGGAGGCGACGTCGCCGAGCAAGCCGCCAAGGCGCAGGTCCGCGAAGCCAGCGAGCGGGACCGCTACCAGCGCTACTACGGAATCGATCTGCAAGACACGCAGATCTACGACGTGGTTCTAGACAGCACGGCGCAGACCCCTGAGGCATTGGCCGCGGCTGTGCTCGACGCGTACGGGGCCTGACGGCGTCTTTATCCCGAAAGCCCCTGTGGGCCGCTTGTGCAACGCAGCGGACTGCTTCCCGCCGAGCGCCCTCGCAAGCGCCTGGTCCGGATGGCCAGCACGACGGACCCCAATCACGGCAAGAAGCCCGCGGACCGTGACGTGCACGAACTACTGGCCGCCGGCGTTGTCTGCCTTGACAAGCCCAGTGGCCCCACGAGCCACCAAGTGGCGGCCTGGCTTCGCGACGCTCTTCAAGTGAAGCAAGTCGGCCACGGCGGCACCTTGGACCCCAAAGTGACCGGGGTTCTGCCGATTGCTGTCAATGGCGCCGTGCGGACCATCCGCGCGCTTCTTTCGAGCGGCAAGGAATACATCGCCGTGCTGCGGCTGCACGACGACGTGCCGGAGGACAAGATCCGGCAAGTGCTTCCCAAGCAATTCATCGGCAAGGTCCAGCAAACACCCCCCGTGCGCTCCGCAGTCGCGCGACGGCCCCGCATCCGCCGCGTCTACTACCTCGACATCCTCGACATCCAAGGCCGCGACGTGCTCTTCCGCGCCGGTTGCCAAGCCGGCACGTACGTGCGCACGCTCTGCACGGACATGGGGAAGGCTCTGGGCACGCGGGGGCACATGCAAGAATTGCGCCGCAGCCGCACGGGCCTTTTCACGGAGGACATGGCGGTGAACCTCCACGATGTGCGTGACGCACGCCATTTCCTTGAAGACGGCGATGACTCGTGGATGAAGCAAGTCATCCGCCCCGTGGAAGACGTGGTTGCCCACTTGCCCAAGATTGTCCTTCGCGACTCCGCCGTGGATGCCATCTGCCACGGAGCTCCGCTGGCCACGATCGGCATCGCCCAACTGGATGCGGGCATCGAAGCCGGCGAGCTGGTGGCCCTGGAGACCCTGAAAGGAGAGCTCGTCGCGCTTGCCGAAGCGAAGATGACGAGCCAGAAGGCCATCAGCGAGGAGAAGGGCATCGGCGCTGAAACTGACCGGGTCGTCATGCGCCCCGGCACCTACCCGCGAGCATGGAAGAAGCGCTGATCCCGTTCCGGTACAGCATCTACTGGTTAGCCGTCTGGCTGGCCGCAGGCATCACCGGCTTCGTTGCGCTTGCGATGCACCCTGGGCGCTGGCGCGCCCTCGGCATCGGCCTTCTCTCCGTTCCCGTATGGACCGCCATATGGGGTTTCATCGACAGCATCCCCGCCCTCGCCGACCCGGGAAGCGTGCTCCAACCTGCATCCCCAGACCGGTTGGCGCGCATGTACTACCGCAGCTTCCTCATTGACCTGGGCTACATCGGCGCGGGATTCCTCGCGCTCTACAAGCACCACAACTGGTTCGGCCCCCTCACGACGACGCGCCTGGCGTCCTTTGCCCAAGAATGCGGCGTGCCCCTGGGGCGCGGTGAGAAAGCGAGCTTGGTGGCCGGCTACCTCGGGTTTCCGCTCCTGTTTCTGGGCACCGCAGGCGCGAGCTTCCTGCTTGGATCCGTCGAGGCGCTCAACAATGGAGACGAGAGCAACTTCTGGATCAACCTCGAACCGTACCACGTGGTCATGCTCAGCATCAGTGCCGGCGTCACCGAGGAGCTGGTCTACCGGGCCGTCTTGATGGTGGGTCTCCTGAGGGCCACGCAGTCCTGGGGCTGCTGGTCTGCGCCAGTCGCGGTGGCCGGCCAAGCCATCGTGTTCGGATTGGCACACGGCGGCTACGGCACCATCATCCACGTCCTGATGCCGCTTCTGTTTGGCATCGTGGCGGGCATCGTCGCGCTTCGCTTCGGCCTCTGGGCCGCCATCGTCTTGCACGTGCTCGTGGACTTCTACGTGTTCAGCAGCTACCTTGGCGACGGGCCTTGGTTCAGGTTCGCCGTGTGGACGCTGCTTGTGAACGTGGCCATCAGTCTCGCGTGGGCGAGCCGATGGGTGTGGACCAAGGTGCGCCTGGCGGCGCGCCGCGCCTGAACCGCGCGGTTCCTCGTCGATGCAATGAAAGAAAGCGCCCAGGGGGAGGATTCCCACCGACCGCGCTCGGTCGATCCGCGGCCTTCGGCCACCCAGCTGCAACGAATAAAGGAAGGAAAAAGCGCCCAGGGGGAGATTTGAACTCCCGCGGGATTGCTCCCACGAGCTTTCCAGGCTCGCGCCTTACCGGACTAGACTACCTGGGCGTAGGCCCGGCGAGATTGGGGTTCTATTTGAAGGGTGAGGCATTGGCGCGCCTGTGAGTTGGCTTTGGACCGTCATGCGGCCTTGGGCTGTGCCGCTGATCAAGATGCGTTTGCGCACCCGCGTGGAGGGCAAGCAGCACATTCCGAAGAAGGGTGCCGCGCTGATCGTGAGCAACCATCTGTCCGCGCTGGACCACGTGGTCTTGCCGGCGGTCACGAAGCGCGTCATCCACAACATCAGCAAGAAGGAGCACTTCGAGAACCCCGTCAAGGCGTGGTTCATGCGCAACTGGGGCGTCATCCCCCTTGACCGAGGAGCCGGCGACACGGCGGCCTTGGAGCAAGCCAAGCAAACCCTGCGTGAAGGGAAGCTGTTTTGCATCTACCCGGAAGGGACCCGCAGCATTGACGGGCGGCTCTACAAGGGCCGCACAGGCATGGCGCGCATCGCGCTCGACGTCGGCGTCCCCGTCATCCCGGTCGCCATGATCGGCACATTCGAAGCCAAGCCCAAGGGACACAAGGGCATCAAGAAAGGTGCCCGCACGGCGGCCGTGGTCGGCGAACCGATGGATTTCAGCCAGTACTTTGGCAAGCACGAGGACCGCAAGGTGTGCCGCAAGGTGACGGATGAGGTCATGGCGGCGATCCAGAAGCTGAGCGGGCAAGAGTACGTGGACGAGTACTGCCCGAATCCTGTGTACGATCGGCGTCAGGGCCCGTAGCAGCCATCGACATAGTAGTGCGTCTTGTCCACACATGCACGGGTTCCGCCGTCGCTTCCGAAGCAGTAGCCGTCGCAGTCGTCGGAGCCTCCCACCAGCGGATGGCTGGCACAAACTTGATCCCCGGACGAGTTGTGGACGAGGCAGTAGTCGGCCTGTGTCGGCACAGCGGCCGAGAGCAAGGCGAGCAGGACGAGAGCGATTGTCAGTCGAATCATGGGAATCCCAAAATTAGAAAGGGGGGGGAAAATTAGGATTTCGATGGCCCGGCTTTGGCTGCTCGTTCTCTTTGTGCCTGTTGCGCATGGGTTCGTGATGGAAGATCCGGCCGGCGACGCGGTGCCAACTGTTGGACTCGCGTCGGGGCCTGCCGGTGATGCGGCGGGCGACTTGAGGACGTTTTCCATCGAAGCCAATGGTTCTTGGCGAATGACATGGGCTTATGATGGCGAAGAAGTGGACATCCAGGCCTCTGTTTCCTGGCTGTCAGATGGGTCATTTTCCGTCATTGGCGCACTGGATGCGCAAACAGCCGGAGTGACTTGCTGGCTGCAGGATGATGATGCGGGCGCCCGCGTAGCGTGGCTGGTAGGAGAAGCTGCGCCGGGGCAGATTTCGTGCGTGGTTCCAACCGACTTGGTTCAAGCCTTGCGGCACCGACCCGGCCCAGTCAACCTGACGGGCTTGTTTGCTTCATTGGAAGCGATCGCGGTGCACGGAGGCCCCCTGACGGAGACAAAATGGGTGGATCGGGCGCCAAACGAGGGGTTCGTTGAGACGTCCATTCCAGTACCATTGCACAGCGTTGGCCCCTTCGTGGTCGAGGTCTACCCGGTGGCCTCCTTCACGAATGGGCAGGCCAGCATCGAACGTTTTGAATTGCGAATCATGGGCGAAGGTTTGCTTGAACTTTCGGCCGTAGGCCTGCCACCCGGCTGGCAAGCTGCCTTCACGGCGACCCGCCTCGAGGTCCACCAATTTGCCATGGTGGAAGTGTGGGTTGCGCGCCCATTCCGCCACGTGCATGGT
The DNA here is from genome assembly GCA_041630755.1 of Thermoplasmatota archaeon. Lineage (GTDB taxonomy): Archaea > Thermoplasmatota > E2 > JACPAO01 > JAHFTW01 > JBFKLD01. Next base: position 2,089 of record JBFKLD010000037.1, on the reverse strand, counting down.
GGCATGGATGTGTTCGCCATCGAAACGGGGTACGGCAGCGTGCCGGTGCAGGTGGGGTACTTCGCTGTGCCTCAACCTGGGGGGCACCACCCTAACCTCTGGATCCACAGTGACGGCGAAATGAAGTGGGTCTCTACGTTGCCAGGCGGCGCCTCCGTGCCGCCCGATTCTTGGGGCATCCCGGTCGCCACAGAGAATGGGTTTTTTGGTGGCGGCGAATGGACGCTGCCCCTCGAACCATCGCTGCGGTTGCCACTCGACATCAGGGATGGCGGGGACCTTCAGCTCCAGGTGCTTCCATCGGAAGTAATCGCAAATGCGCACGTTGAGGTTGCCATCGGCCTGGGCGACTTGGCAACGCATCCCGACGCCCCCGAGGCCAACACGACCTGGCTCTGGAGAGGCGATGCCCAGATCGGTGAAGTGGCAAGCCCGACAATCGTGGACGTGCCTCTGGAAGCATCGTTGACAGGACTCATGGAGGCGAGTCCGGGCCAAAACCTGCTCCTCTTCATCCGCCTGGACGGCTGGACCGACACACCGCACAACGAGCCTCCCACTCGGTTGGGGGCAATGACACGTGCGACGCTCGGGCTCCGCGACATTGTGGCGCCCGCGCAATCGCGCATCGCCATCGCCGATGGTCCCCTTCTTCCTGCAGGAGACGCGTGTCTAGAAGTGCGGGGCACGGGAACGGGCGAGGTTGCCGTTCATGGTTTGGACGTCGTTTCCACGCAGTTGACTGGAGAGGGCTGGGCAATCGTGGTGTCGCAGCCGGTTCAGGAGACACCTTTTCTCGTGCGCGTCGGCGGAAACGTCGCCGGGGCGATCGTCGCTGGCAATCCAGATGCGACTCCCTGCGGGGAATCAAGGTCGCAAGAATCGCCCTTTCCTTTTGCTATCTTCGCACTGCTACCAATCCTGGCACGAAGGATAGGTTGAAGGCCCACCCTCGGTGTGCGCGACGCGTGCTCATCGGAGCCCACAACAGCATCGCAGGCGGACTCCACAACGCGCCTGCGGAAGCAAAGGCGATTGGCGGCGAAGTGATGCAGATCTTCTGCAAGAACCAGCGCCAATGGAACGCCAAACCCATCACGGACGAGCAGGCCGGATTGTTCAAGGACGCCGTCAAGGACGCGAACTTGGGGCCAGTCATGGTCCACGATTCGTACCTGATCAACATGGGCGGCCCTGACGATGAAAAGCGCGCCAACGCGCAGCGGGCGTTCGAAAACGAATTGCTTCGATGCGAAGCCCTCGACGTGCAATTCCTGAACTTCCATCCGGGAAGCCACACGCACCCGAAGAAAGCGCTGCGCGACGACCGGGAGACCCGGTTTGCGGCTCTCGACCGCATCGCCACGGAAGTGACGCGGACGCACGAGAACGTGCCGGGCAAGGTCAAGTTCGTCATCGAAAACGCGGCCGGCCAAGGCACCAACGTGGGCACCACGTGGGAAGAAGTCGGGTACTTGTGCGACAAGATTGCCGAGCACGTCCCGGAGCAACGCCTCGGGGTCTGCATTGACACGCAGCACAGCTGGGCTTGCGGATACGATTGGGTCGAGCACTACGACGACGTGTGGGACGAATTCGACGACCAAGTAGGCCTGCGCCGCCTCGTTGCGTTCCACGTCAATGACTCCGACCGGCCCCTCGGCGCACGCGTGGATCGCCACGCCAACATTGGCGAAGGGCACTTGGGATTGGAGTTCTTCCGGACGCTCATGAACGACCCGAAGCTGGATGGCAAACCGGGTTATTTGGAAACCGAGGGTGGACCGGATGTGTGGCGCGAAGAGATTGCGCTTCTGAAGGGTCTGCGCGCATAGCTCGACGCCATCACTTTGCAGCAGCTGCGGGTGACCGGCGGGTCCGCTGCGAATGCCTTGATTGCCTGCCCGGTGTCCGCCGGCACGCTGGTCGCCAGCCCCTTGGTCGCAGGCGGGCTGGCGCTGCCCCACTCAATGCTTACCGGGCGCGCAGGATCAGGCCGGTTCGGCGAAGACCATGTCGTTGCTGACGCGCGTGATGCGCACCTTCAGCGTCGTGCCTTCCTTCGTCTTCGGGATCACGACCTTGTACT
>JBFKLD010000036.1:0-9618 GCA_041630755.1 Thermoplasmatota archaeon | reverse complement strand
GCGGCGGCGACGTGCTCGGCGCTGCCGTTGTGGCTGGCCACGCTGATGGCGCGCTGCTCCCAGTCCAGCACGGGCTCGAGCTCGCGGGCGAAGACCTTGAGCATCACCGGCTTCATCATGCTGCGGCCGTAGCAGAGGACGTTTCCGCCGAAGCTGTGGATGAGCGTGTTGCCGTGGGCCCACGCGACGGCGCCGTGGATGGTGGTTTCGCTGACGCCGTTGCGGCGGTAGTCCACGAGCGGCTCCCATTCGACGTCACGGCCGGTGGGGATGCCTTCGATCTGTTCGCCGAGAGGGCTTTGGGGGTATTGCTCCGAACCAGGGCCCCGCATCACGCGAGGACCTCCAGCTTCGGAACCACGCGCTCTTGGAATGCTTCCATGTTGCGCACGACGCGCGCGCAGTCGTGGTTGAAGAAATCAAACCAGAGCATGAGCCGGTCGTCGGGGTGGTAGCGCTCGGCGAGTTGCTTGGCCACGTCGTCGGCGTTTCCGATGACGGCGTTGTCGGCGGCGTGCTCCACCTTGGCGGGGTCGAGCGTTCCTTCGAGCGCGTTCCAGTACGCAGAGAGCGCCTTCTTCGCTTCGTCTTGGGCGGCCGCGGTGCGCTCTTCGGGGCTCAATCCTTCTTCTTCGTTGATGAAGACCATGACGGTGCGGGGCATCATGGCGCGCTCCCAGGCTCCCCCATCGGGGTGGTACTGCTCGGCCATGCGCGCATGGGTTGCCTCGATGATCTCGGGCGGCGTGATGCTCAGGTTCGCCACCTGGCACGGCAGGAAACGGTTGGCCAGTTCCGGAATGGCAGGGTCGTGGCTGCCGGCCACGAGCTGGACCAGCTCGCGGCGCCAGTGCTGGGGGATGATCTTGAGGTGCTCGAACTGGAAGCGGTTCTGGAGCGTCACGGTGCCACCATGCAGGCGGCCGCGGGCTTCAGCGGTGTCCCGGATGCGTCCCCAGTCGTCGTCGCTGCGGCAATCGTCGCGGCTGACCGTGCGCGGTGCGACATCGTTGCTGCTTAGCGTCTCCCCGGCAAGCAGCCGGCAGAAGATCTCGGTGGCTTCGTGGAAGATCTTGCCTTTCAGAAGCGGGTAGGGGATGGCTTCCTCGATCCCGTCGCGCGGCACCATGCCGTAGGCGCGGTTCATGTAGTCGAAGCGCCCGGCACTGAATCCGACGTGGATGCGTCGGGTCTCCTCGGGCTCCAATCCGTGCAGCGCGGCGAAGGTGGCGATGCGCTCCGCGGCGGCGATGGGACCTCCCCCTTGCAGGATGTTCATGACGGCGCTTCCTACTTCGATGGACTTGGTGCGCTTGAACACTTGATGGGCCATCTGCAGCATGTCGCAGTTGAGGCCCACTTCGCCGTCCCAGTGGGGGATCACCGGGTGTTGGTTGCGCTTTTGCACTTCGCTGCTGAGGTGGCTCTCCGCAATCCAGGCGACGCCATAGCCAAGCCTGTCTGCGGCTTCGACTTGCTCGAAGAAGTTGCCGAACATCGTGGCTTCGTCGGGCATGACGCCGTCCACGGGCGTCTGGCTGATGCTGAAGAAGACGTCAAACTGCATGCGGGGGGAACCGGGGATGGCTGCGCCAAGAGAAAGGCTTTGGAACTCTGCGGCGCGATGGCCTTTCCAGGAATGGAAGGATTCGGCGGCATCCCGGTCGACGCGGCGAAGGCGTCCGGTGTGCTACTCGATGGAGTCCATCATGCGCTTGGCGGCGCGGCGCTGCCACAGGTTGGCACCGATGACCATGTGCCCGGCCCCGGCGATGGTGACGAGCAAGCCAGGGATGGTCATCCACAGCATGGAGGTGCCCGTGGTCCAGGCGGCCGCCACACCCACGGCGAGGCCAGTGATGCCGCCAAGGAGCATCCCCGCACCGAGGACGCGGTGCTGGAAGCGGTAGGCGTCCAATTCATCCATGGAGGCGGGTGACGCCGGCAGGGCCATGCTCTGCTGAGCGTTGTCCCATAAGTAGCCTTTCCGATAACCGGCGCAGGATTCTAAGCCCTAGGGGGGACTGGTGCCGGCCACCAACGTCAGCTCGTTGCGGACGGCCCACAGGTCGGGCCAGAGGACTTGCTGGACGTCGTGCTCGAGCTGGTGGACCGCGTAGCCCTTGAGGCTCTTCACGTCGCGGCCGATGACGCGCTTGATCATGGCCAGGTGGTTGAGGCGCCACAGGTGGAAGAACATGTCAAAGTCGGTGAGCGCTTCGAGCAGGAGAACCAGTTCCTGGTCCTTGCGTTCCACGTAGGCGGTCTTGAGGTCCGTGTTGCGGCGCTCCAGGAGTCCCGCCACAGCGGGCCAGAGGACGGGGCCGTAGGCGAGGATGTTGCGGAAGCCGGGGCTTTCGGCACCAGAGCCTTGGCCGAGGGCGGCGCGGATGACGTGGAAGTCCATGGGCGTCATGGTCTCCAGGACGTGCATGGCCTCGCTGTTGAGGCGGATGATGTCGGTGCAGCGGCGCAGCAGCGGCAGCGCGTGGAGGACGTCGTCCTTCTCGATGTGCTCGCGCACGGTGCGCAGCTCGTGCATGACGAGGTTGCACCAAAGCTCGAAGGTCTGGTGCACGGTCATGAACATCAGTTCATCGTGGTGGACGTAGGTGTCCTTCTGGAGCCGCAGGAGGGCATCGACATGCATGTAGCGCTCGTAGTCCGTCGCGCCTTCGCCCTCAAGGACGGGCGCTCCACCGTGGTACGGGCATCCGGTTGGCTCACTCATGGGAAGCTCCAATGTACAAAGCAGTACAATCGCCGAGTCGTGGACCGGCACTTGAAGCTACCGCTGTGCCACCCTTCACCATCGGTCTTTTCTATATCCTTGCCACAAACACAAGTTGATGCTTCTACGAGCCATCGCCAAGACTGGCTGGACTTTGGGGAAGCTCGGCGTCAAGTACGTCGTCATCCCCATGGCCGTCAGCGTCCTCATCGGACGCATGCTGGAAAGTCCCGAGGAACGCGCCGCGCGTGAAGCGGCCATCGTGACGGTCCGCAACTAGTTTCCCCACCTTTATCCGCCCCCCCTTTTTTGCCGGCGCCGTGGCCATCGAGTTCACGATGTCGGATGAGCAGCGCATGATCGGCGAGATGACGCGCAGCTTCGTGAAGGAACACATCAACCCGTACGTGCAGCAATGGGAGCGCGACGGCGACCACCCCCACGACATCTACACGAAGATGGCCGAGCAGGGGCTCCTTGGCGCCCCCTTCCCCCAGGAATTCGGCGGCGGCGGACTCGACGCCGTGAGCTACGCCATCCTCACGGAGGAGCTGGCCAAGGGCTGCAGCAGCCTCCGGACCAGCATCAGCGTCCACGGCAGCTTGTGCGGATCCACCCTCAAGTACTTCGCCAGCCAAGAGCAGAAGGACCGCTGGCTGCCAGCGATGGCAAAGGGCGAGAAGCTGGGCGCCTGGGCGCTCACGGAACCCGGCACGGGAAGCGACGCCGCAGGCATGGGAACCACCGCCAAGCGGGACGGGGACCACTACGTCTTGAACGGCCAGAAGGCCTGGATCTCGAACGGTGGGCTGGCCGACTACGTCATCGTCTACGCCAAGACCCATCCCGAGCGCCAGCACAAGGGAATCAGCTGCTTCCTGGTGGAGAAGGGCACGCCCGGTTTCGAGTGCGTCGGCATTGAGACGACCACGAAGCTCGGGCTTCGAAGCAGCCCGACGGCGACGCTCAGTTTCGACAATTGCCGCGTGCCGGCGGCGAACCTGATCGGCGACGAAGGCAGCGGGTGGCACAACGCCATGCACGTGCTGAACCACGGCCGCCTCAGCGTGGCCGCAGGCGGCGTCGGCATCGCCCAGGCAGCGTACGAGGCGAGCCTGGACTATGCGCAGGACCGGAACGCGTTTGGCCGCCCCATCGGCCGCTTCCAGCTCGTGCAGGCGATGCTTGCAGACATGGAGGTCCAGATTGAAGCGGGCCGGTTGCTTGTGTGGCAGGCCGCGCGGGCCCGCGAGGCATTCGACCGGGGCGAGATCTCCCGCGATGCGTGGACGTTGGCTGTGAGCCGTGCGAAGCTGTTTGTCGCAGAGATGGCGCTGAAGGTGTGCGAGGATGCCATCCAGATCCACGGCGCCAACGGCTACACGGATGCTTACCCGGTGGAGCGCTACTGGCGCGATGCCAAGATCTTGGGCATCTACGAAGGGACCAACCAGATCCAGCGCCTGATCATCGGGCGCCTCGTGACGGGGCTGCGCGACTAGTTTCCACCAACATTTTTGACGCGTACAGCCAATGGCGCACGCGTGCGGATTGTGGTGGTCCTGCTGCTTGTCTCCCTTTCGGGCTGCGTGGATAGTGCAGATTTGGAGGTTCTTGCGCCGATGTTCGTGGCCTCCGATCATGTGCTCCAGAACGACACGGACGTGGAGATTCGCGCCAATGTGGTGGGCCCGTGGACCATGAAGGCGACGATATGGGCGGAAGACGAAACTGCGTGCACGGGCCAGCTGATGGCCTGGACCTATGGCCACCACGGCATCTGGAGCTGGGCCATCGACAGCCACGGACCGGCATCCGGTTTGGTGCTCGGGACCGGCGTGAGCGCCATGGGTGTGGATCCACTCGGATTTCTCACGGATGCACCAGTTCCAACGCTCATCTCCATGTCCGATCAACCGTTCCAAGGCGAGCGCACCCTCTTCGCCGCCATCTCCTCCATCGTTGCCAACGACGATGCCCCCAATCTATGGGTGGACCTTCATTGTCCAGGGGCCACCATCACGACCGAATTCGGCCATGCCCCCACTTCCCTGCATTGGGTCACCATGGACGTGGCTGCAGACACCGTCTGGGCCTCCGGAGCCGTGGAGCGCGAACGAACGTGGGAGACGACCTCCAATGCGCACCTCCACATGATCAATTGGCGCGGTGCCGACAGCATCGTTGTGCTGGAATCCGACGACGGCCGGACCCTGTACGGCCCCGAGTGGACGTCCATTGATGTGGCGCTGGAGCCAGGAAGCCATACCCTCCGCCAGGCAAGCTCCGGCGGGCCGCCCATTGGCATTGTGTTCGAAACGACACCCATGTCCGCGTACGCCTGGTACCTCCAGGCAGCCACAAAATAAATTTTTCAGAAGGTCGTTTTCTTTGTCTGTTCATTTGACAAAGATCGCGTGCGTGCCATGGTTCCATGGGGACTTCTGACGCGTGTGATCGGCGGCCTGTACGGCAACTTCTCACCGGGCAAGCAACCAAGAGGAAGCATGCTTCTGAACGGCACTCTGTTCGGCCTTGTGCTGGCCGTGGCGCTTGCGCTGCGTGGCATCCTTGCCGGCGCACCGGCCCTCGGCGGCATCGGCTTCTTCTGGGACATCGCCGCATTGACGCTCCTGTTCGTGCTTGGCACCTGGCTTGGCGACCTGCTTGAAGGCGCCAAGGCACCTTCGAGCTGAGGCTGGCCCTTTTTCCGCTCCTTGCCCACTTGCCCCGCATGCGCGTGAGCCATGTGACGATGCTCGTCTCCAACTTGGACAAGGCCCTCGACTTCTACACCCATGGCTTCGGCGCCGAAGTGCGCGATGACCAGGCGTTCGAATTTGGCGGCCAACCGATGCGCTGGCTCACCGTGGGATTCCCGGGCGACGCACTGGAGCTGGTGCTGAGCTTGCCCATGCCCGCGCCGGGCAAAGCCGACGTGGATGCGCCAGGAAATGGCACGATGACGGTGCTGGCCGTGGACGACTGCGACGCCGCCACGGCACGCGTGCAGGCGGCCGGAGGCACAGTGTCCGATCCCCCGGCAGACCTGCCCTGGGGGCGCAGCGCCATCGTGCGCGACCCCGACGGCAACCCGTTCAACCTTGTCCAAGCCTAGACACATCTGCGGCAGCGGCCCAGATGCGGCCTTGTGTGCCGAAGACGGCAGAGAGCCCCAGACTTGACCGAATCGCCCATGGCTGTTCAGCGCGTGTCCGTGCCCCTAAGTAGGATGCGCCCACGGGTCGGCCATGGACCCCCGTACGACCCTCCGGCGCCGCGTTGGCGACACCCCTTTGCTGGAAAGTCCTGCCCTGGCCAAGTTGACCGGGCTTCGCAATCTCCGGCTCAAGATGGAAGGCTCGAACCCGACGGGCACCCAGAAGGACCGCATTGCGCGCCTCGAAGTCGGCTTGGCCGTCAGCCGCAAGGCCACCGGCATCAGCGTCGCCAGCTGCGGCAACTTCGGCGTCGCCATCGCCCACGCCGCCAACGTCCACGGATTGGCATGCCACGTCTTCGTCCCCGAAGACTTCACCGGCGAGCGCGTGACGACGATGCGCGACCTGGGCGCCACCGTCCACCGCGTGCCGGGCATGTACGAAGACGCCGTGGCCGCCAGCCGGACCCACGCGCAGCAAGAAGATCTGTTTGATGCCAACCCGGGCGGCCCCAACACGCTTCGCGCCCTGGCCGGCTACAGCCGCATTGCCAAGGAGATCGTGGAGCGCGTCGGGACCCCGGCCGCCATCGGCGCACCCATTGGCAACGGGTCCACCCTCGCCGGAGTCCACTTGGGATTCCACACCATGTGGGCCCAGGGGCACGCACCCACCGTGCCGAAGGTCTTCGGCGGCACCAGCCAGGGAAACAACCCCGTGCCCATCGCCGTGGCCCGCCAGCAGTCCAGCATCGCACCCCTCGACCCGCGCGCGGTTGTGGAAACCGCCGTCAACGAACCCCTGGTGAACTGGGACGCGCTAGACGGCGATGCCTGCCTCACCGCCATCCAAGACAGCGAAGGGCACGCATACGGCGTGGACGACGCCCATTTGATGCGGCTGCACGCGGCGCTGCTCGACGATGGCGTCGAGGCCCACCCGGCCAGCCTCGCCGCCGTGGCCGCCCTTGAAGTGGCACTCCAAGAGGGCCGCATCGAACCCGACGACCTCGTGGTGGCTGTGATGACTTCGGGCCGACCCCAAGTAGACGTGGAGCCCATGGAGCGCCCCGACATGGAGGCATTCATCAAGACGCTCCAGGAGAACCTTGGGCGATTTGGAGACCCCACGCACGAGATGCGCGAGGCCATCGAAGCGGCGTTCTCCGACGGCCACGTGCTGCTTGCGTCGGATGCCGACGGCGAACTTGGACACGCCGTGGTCACACCCATGGAGCTTGACGACTTCTTCCCGAAGTACCACCTCAGCTACATCGCCGTCAATGCTCGCGCCCGCGGCCGTGGTGTCGGCACGCTGCTGCTGGAGGAAGCCATCCGTGTCACGAATGGTGATCTGAGCCTGCACGTCGAGACCGACAACGAGAAGGCCATCCGCTTGTACGAGAAGTTCGGATTCGAGAAGAAGTACTACCGCATGCTCTACAAGGGCCCGCGAAGCCAAGTGGCGCCCGCCGCCGGCAGCGGCTGGGTCGAAGCCTAACGGTACAGTTGGGGGCGCACCCGCGGCACGAGCGCCATGCGCACCCCGATGCGCGTGAGCTCGGTGCGATCCATGGCACCATCGCTCAGGAAACCGATGGCCCCCGTGGTGCCGCCGATGCGCGGATCGTTGGCCACGGGCCCCAGGATCTCGCTGATCATCTCGCCGCTGTGCGCCCGCTCGCGCACCCAGGCCGGGTAATGGAACCCTGGCCCCCAACCCACCGTGTGCTTGCCGGTGCGGTCCAGCACGACGCAGGCTTGGACGTCAACGGCGTCGTCTCCCGGCATGGCAACCAAGCCGGCTTCCACGCCCACGGCGTAGTCGGCATCGCCGAGGGCCGCTTGCGCCCGGTTGCGCGCACCCACAAGCGTTTCCTCGCCTTTGGGTTGCTCCGGCACGCCGCTTGCCACGTCGCACCCTTCAACGGTCGCTCCAGGCAGGAACGCTTGCATCTCGGCCCGGATGGCCGCGAGCTTCACCGGATTCTGCGTTCCGGCCCTGATGCGCACCGGACGCTGGCGTTTGCCGGTGCGGTCGATGCGACCCTCCGAAATGGCGGTGGCGCTGATGGGAAGCTTGTCTTCGCCGAGCAGATGATCGACCACGATGATCTGCAGCGCGGCAAGTCCCGCCGCGGCGCGTGCGGCATTGATCTTGTGGGCACCAGGCACCGTTTCAGGGCTCACGACGATGGCATCGTAGTCCCCGGTCGCTGCGGGCCCCATGGGCTCTTGCAGGCGCGATATGGTGACGGCCGCAGGAAACGGCTCGACGAACGCCTGCACGGCCGCGGCGCGTTCGTCCCAGCCCTGGACATCGCGGTTGCGGGCCGCCAATGCGCCGTCGGTGACGCCAACGAACACTTCGTCAGCTTCGAGGGCCCGCTTCAGGAGCTCTTCATGGCCGGCATGGAAGCGGTCGAATGTTCCGCCAAGGCAGACGCGCACACCAGGCCACCGGCGGGGGGCCCTAAAACACGCCGATGCCGACCACGACGGTAAAAAGGGGCGGCCGCGGCTGTCTGAGCATGCGTCGCCTCAGCGTCATCGGATGCGGCAACATGGGCAAGGCCATCGTGCGTGGGCTCCTCCAGTCGGGATGGACCGATGCGGACCATGTGACCGCCACGAATCCAGATCCTGCCAAGGCGCGCACGATCGAAGAAGAGCTGGGCATCCAAGCGATGACCAACAACCGCCAAGCGGTCCGCGAGGCAGATGTGGTGCTCTTGGGCGTCAAGCCACAAGTCATCAAGGGCGCCTTGAAGGACCTGCGCGACACGATCACGAAGGACCAGATCGTCATCAGCATCGCCGCGGGCATCAGCACACGCTTCATCGAGTACTACACGGGAGATTCCCCAGTCATCCGCAGCATGCCCAACTTGGCCGTCACGGTCGGCGCCGGCGCGACGGCCATCAGCCCCGGCACGCATGCTCTGCGCACCCACATGGACGTGGCCCGCAGCATCTTCGAATCGGCAGGCTCCGTGGAGGAGGTGCCGGAACTGCACATGGATGCCGTGACAGGCCTTTCCGGGACGGGCCCGATGTACGTGTTCCACCTCCTGGAGGCCATGGCCGATGCCGGCGTGCGCATGGGCTTGAACAGGGGGGTCGCGACGCGGCTGAGCTTGCAGACCATCCTTGGCAGCGCGAAGCTTGCCCAGGAGTCGGGCCAGCACCCGGCGGCGCTCAAGGACCTGGTGACGAGCCCCGGCGGCACGGCGATCACGGCCCATCATGTGCTGCGGCGACAGGCCTTCGCGGCGACCATCATGGATGCGGTGCAGCAAGCGACCCATCGCGCGGCGGAATTGGGCGAGTGAAGCGCATCGCTTTCAAGGGGACCTCGCGTCGCGCGGCCTGCGCCAGTGTGGCTTAGCCCGGTATAGCAGTGGTCTTGTAAACCACAGGTCGGGGGTTCGAATCCCTCCACTGGCTTGCGTCGGTCCGCAACCGCCATATAGGGCGGGTGGGTCGGCCGCCCTGCGCCGCTGTGGCTTAGAGGTATAGCGGCTCCTTGGTAAGGAGCAGGTCGCGAGTTCAATTCTCGCCAGCGGCTTTTCTTTTCCCTTCGTTTCCCCCGGGACGCTCCCCGGCGGACGCCCTTGGCGCCAGGAATGTCTTCTGAGCCTGCGGTGGTGCTTTCACTGGTTGTGCCTGAACCCTTATACCTCTGTTCCGGAGTCCTTGGGACCATGGTCGCCACGGTGGAGGAAAT
>JBFKLD010000035.1:0-9620 GCA_041630755.1 Thermoplasmatota archaeon | reverse complement strand
GCCATCGAAGACATACTGGGCCGCAAACGCCACCGTCAAGATGCCCATGATGCGCGTGATGACCCGGCTGCCCGTGTCCCCGAGGTGCGCTTGCATCCTCCCAGCCAGAAGCAAGATCGCGCAGCTGGCAATCATGACGATGAGGATGGCGAAGGCCATGGTCGTTGCACCAATGGTTGCACCCTGCACGATCACGAGCGACATGGCACCCGGACCGGCCAGCATCGGGATGCCCAGAGGCACGTAAGTGGGGTCGCCTTCGGGCTCGTCCGGGTCGTGGCTGCCACCGGTCGGAAGCGCGATCTCCCGGCGAGGGATCTCGCGGCCCTCGCGCAGCATGCGCAAGCCGATCATCACCAGAAGCAGACCCCCCGCGGCTTGAAGCGAGTAGATCTCGATGCCCATCAGCTCCAGGAAGCGCCGACCACCAATGGCAAACAGCACCAGAACCACGGTTGCGAACAAGCTGGCCTTGATGGCGATGCGGGCCCGCTGGCTGGCCGTGTGCTCCCGCGTCAGGCCGAGGTAGAGCCCCATGCTGGCAAACGGATCCACGATGATGAAAAGCGGCACCACGGCAAGCAGCAACGGACCGAGCATGGGCTTCGCCCACAGGCTCCCCCATTTGAGCCTTGGGACGCATCCCTTGCGCCCACCAGGCAACCGCCAAGAGGCGAAGAGCGCAGCCCAATGCCCAAGAGCCGCAAGAATTTCTCCGGAATTCCAGCCCCCGCCGGCGCAGCACCACGCATAACGCATCTGGCGCTGCGACCTCCATTTTGTGACTCTTCGCCAAAGCGCACCGGCAACGCCTAAGGACCGCGGACCATCGCCGCGGTGTGGCCATCCGAGGAACCGAGAAGACCCCCCGCATCGTGACGCCCGTGCCCGGGCCCGAATCCAAGAAGGTGGTCCGCAAAGACGACCGCTACCTCGCCACGAGCACCAAGACGGCCCCGCTGACGATCGCGCGCGGCCGCGGCGTGGTCGTGGAGGACCTTGATGGCAACCGCTTCCTCGATTTTGCCAGCGGCATTGGTGTGCTCAACACCGGCCACTGCCACCCCAAGGTCGTCAAGGCTGTCCAGGACCAAGCCGCCAAGTTCCTGCACTACGCGGGAACGGACTTCTATTACCCGCAGCAAGCCGAGCTCGCGGCCCGCATCAGCAAGATCGTCCCCATCGCAGGCGCATCCAAGACCTTCTTCACCAACAGCGGCGCCGAAGCCAATGAGGCATCTATCAAGTTCGCCAAGGCAGCCACAGGCCGCCAGAGGTTCCTCGCCTTCCAAGGCGGATTCCATGGACGCACCCAAGGCGCCTTGGCGCTGACGGCCAGCAAGGCCGTCCAGCAGCGCGGCTTCTTCCCATCCATGCCGGGCGTGGCGCACGCGCCTTTTCCGGCGCCCTTTCGCAACATGTGGGGCATCGACGGCTACGAAGAGCCCGACGAATTGAGCAACCGCGCCCTGGATGCCATCGAAGGCATGTTCGACACGATGCTTCCGCCGGAAGATGTGGCCGGCGTGTTCTTCGAACCCGTGCAAGGCGAAGGCGGCTACCATGTCCCCCCCGTCCCGTTCGTCAAGGGCCTGCGCAAGCTCTGTGACGCGCACGGCATCCTTCTCATCAGCGATGAAGTCCAAGCAGGGTACGGTCGCACGGGCAAGTGGTTCGGCATCGAGCACTTTGGCGTCAAGGCCGACATCGTCAGCATCGCCAAGGCCATGGGCAGCGGCATGCCCATCGGAGCAAGCGTCGTGCGCGCCGAGCTGGACTTCGACCACAAGGGCCGCCACTCCAACACGTACGGCGGCAACCCCGTCGCGTGCGCCGCAGGATTGGCCACCATTGATGTCATCGAATCCGAAGGGCTCGTCAAGAACGCCGCCAAAATGGGAGAGTTGCTGGGCAAGCGCCTCGACGACATGCAGCAAGCCTACGGGGGCATCGGTGATGCACGCGGCCTTGGCTTGATGCGCGCCGTCGACTTCACGAAGGCCGGCAAGCCCGATGCGGCCACCCGCGACAAGGTCGAAGAGGCAGCCTGGAAGCGCGGCCTGGTCACCCTTGGCTGCGGCGCAAGCGGCATCCGGTTCATCCCGAGCCTCAACGTCACCGAAGGCCAGATCCATGGCGCCATGGATGTCTTCGAAGAGGCCCTCAAGGCCTGCAAAGCCTAAGATCCAAAGAGGCGAACGCTCGCGACGGCCTTGCGCCACCGCTCCAGCTTCGCCTCGGCCCAGGCCGCAGGCTTCTCGGGGGCAAACAGCACCGTGCTCTCCTGCTCGTCCGTCCAGGCATCGAGCGCAAGGCCCGCCAATGCGGCTGCTCCGCGCGCGGTGGTCTCCACGTCCGCCGGCCTGCGCACGGGGCGCTGCAGGACGTCTGCCTGGATCTGCATCAGCAAGTCACTGTGTGCGGCGCCGCCGTCCACCCGCAGCTCGGGAAGCGCAATCCCGGAGTCGGCTTCCATGGCGTGCACCAGGACGGCGCTTTGCAGCGCGATGCTTTGCAGGGTCGCCAGCGCGACGTGCGGGGCGCCCGTGCCGCCAGTCAATCCCAAGATGGCCCCGCGCGCAGCAGGGTCCCAGTACGGCGCCCCCAGGCCCGACAGCGCGGGCACCACCATGACGCCGTCGGTGGAGTCCGTTTGTGCGGCCAGGTCGTTGATGGCTGGACTCGCCTCGATGATGCCGAGCTTGTCCCGGAGCCACTGGATGGCGGCACCCCCCGTGAACACGCTGCCCTCCAGGGCGAATTGCGCGCTCCCGGTGCTGGCGGCGCGCGTGGTGAGCAACCCGTGTGTGCTTGCCGCCGCGGTGGTGCCCGTGTGCTGAAGCAGGAAGCACCCGGTTCCGTACGTGTTCTTGGCTTGGCCCGCCGCACGGCAGCCTTGCCCGAACAGGGCACCCTGCTGGTCGCCCACGAGGCCCGCCACGGGCACGTCGCGGCCGAAGACGCCCGTATGCCCGACGACGCCAGACGAGGGCACAACTTCAGGCAGCAAGGCCTCGGGGACGCCGAACAACTCCAGCAGCTCCTCGTCCCAACGGTCCTTGTGGATGTCAAACAGCATGGTCCGGCTGGCGTTGGTGTGATCCGTCACGTGCTCTTCGGTGGCCTTCCAGGCAAGCCACGCATCCACGGTGCCGGCCAGCAGCTCTCCCCTCGCGGCGCGCGCCCCGTGCTCCTGCAGGAGCCACTCCAGCTTCGTCGCCGAAAAGTAGGGATGGATGACCAATCCGGTGCGGCTGCGCACCGTGTCCTCCCACGCATCCAGTTCAGCGCAACGGGCTTGGGTGCGGCTGTCTTGCCAGACGATCGCCGGAGCGACGGGCTTGCCGGTGACCTTGTCCCAAAGCACGACGGTTTCACGCTGGACGGTGAAGCCCACGCCTTCGACCACGCACTGGGCCGCCACTTGCTTGCCGACGCTGCGCACGGCATCCCAGATCTGCAGCGCGTCCTGCTCGACCCAGCCAGGGCGCGGATGATGCGAGGGGAATTCCGTGTAGGCGCGGGCCACGGGCACCCCGTCTTGGTACGCGATGGCAGTGACGCCGGTCGTGCCGGCATCCACGGCAAGGATGGCCATGGCGTGGCATCCGAGACCGCCATCAAGGCTTTGTCGCCGCGGCGAGTGGCACCGCCATGGCCTTTGTCGCGGCAGGCAGCTTCGTCGGACCCGACGAGGCCACTCCCCTCTGGTTCGCCGTCGAAGGCGGCCGCATCGTGGAGGTCGGCAAGGGCGAGCCAGAGCACGCAGACGCGACGGGATGGCTGGTGCCAGGCCCGGTCAACGCGCACACCCACATTGCCGACACGTTCCTGCGGGACCGCCCGGGAAAGCCGCGCACGATCAAGGAGCTGGTCGGGCCCGGCGGCTGGAAGCATCAGCAACTGGCAAAAGCCGACGCATCGCAAGATGATGGAGCGCTGCGCTTGGCCGAGGAGATGGCCGCCATTGGCACCTCCACGTTCCTTGATTTCCGGGAAGGCGGAGTCGAAGGTGCCCGCTGGCTTGCCGGGCTCGACTTGCCCGTTTCGCCCACGATTCTTGGCCGGCCCGGACGTGGAGGTTTTGACGAAGACGAAGCGCATGATCTTCTGGAGGTCGCTCACGGCGTCGGCCTGCCGGGCATGCGCGACATGAAACGCCGCGACATCGAAGCCTGGGCCGAAGCGGCACATGACGCGCGCAAGCCGTTTGCCGTGCACGTCAGTGAGGACAAGCGGGACGACTTGGACGCCGTGCTCGCGCTCGAGCCGACGTTTGTGGTCCACATGGTCCACGCGACGGCACGCGACATGGACGCGCTGGCCGATGCGCGGCTGCCCGTTGTGCTTTGTCCCCGAAGCAACGCCTGGTTCGGGGCCAAGCCACCGGCCAAGGAGCTTGCCGAGGCCGGGGTCCCGCTTTGCTTGGGCACAGACAATGGGATGCTCGTGGAAGGCAACCTCCTTGACGAAGCCAAGGCGCTGCGGATCCTCGGCTTGGACGAAGAAGCGTGCATGCGTGCCATGGCGCAGGGACGGCAATTGGCCGGGTTGCCCTGGCAGCCGCCAAGCGTCGGCGACGTGGCCGACATCGTCGTGCTGCCAGAGGGTTGCCTCGAATCGGCCCGGTCGAAACCGGCCCTCGACCTGAACCCGGAGTACCAATGAATCCCCTAGCGGCACTGCTTGCCTCCGGCGAGTGCGCCGGAGTCGGGGGCATCGAGCTCATCGGCAAACGCCCATTCTACGACGAGGCGGATCTGCCGTTTGTCATCCATGGAGGAGGCACGGTCCTGCGCATCGAGCCAGCCCGTGGATTTGAGAAGACCAGCTTGGCCGCCTCGCCCGACGAACAAGCCATGGTCATCGACTGCCCTGACGCGCCGGGCTGGCTTGTGCCAGACGGCATCGTGGCCGAATGGATGGCCCGCAACGTCCGGCATGACGCACTCGAAGACTTGCTCGTGTCGCATCCACTCTACGAGCATCTGACGCGCATCGACGAAGACGGTCACAGCCGGGGTGGCAAGCTCAACCTGATCCGCTACGTGCCCGGCATCCCCGAGATCGTCTCGCTGTACGGTCCAGAATTCTTGCCAGACGAAGATGCGCCCCCCATCAACCGGGAACCCAGCTTGTACGCCGAAGCGGTGGCGGATCTGCTGGAGGAGCTTCAAGCCACATTCCGCCTGGTGGAAGTCGGCGTGGATCTGCGCTTCGCTTGAAGGCGTTCCATTCTTGAAGAGGCCCCGCCTCGCCGCCGCGTGGACACCACGGACGCCGTGATGGACCTCGCCAAGCGGCGCGGTTTCCTGTACCCCGCTTACGAGATCTACGGAGGCATGGCAGGCTTCTACGACTACGGGCCCCTGGGCGCGGCGATGAAGCGCCGCTTCGAAGACCTGTGGCGCCAAACCTTCCTCAACTGCGCCGTGCCGATGGCCGAGGTGTCGTGCCCCCGCGTCACGATGCATGAGGTCCTGAAGGCCTCGGGCCACGTGGACGAATTCACGGATCTGGTCGTCAAGTGCAAAAACGGCCACCCGAGCCGCGCGGACCACCTGGTCGAAGGCGCCGGATACGAAGGCAACGCCGATGCCCTGTCCGCCAAGGACATCGACCACGAGATCGCCAAGCTGGGCGCAAAGTGCCCCGTTTGCGGCGACGCGTCCTTCACTGAGGCCGCGCCGATGAACCTCATGTTCAACACGGAGATCGGTCCCGGCAGCGGACGCAACGGCTACCTGCGTCCCGAAACTGCCCAGGGCATCTTCACGGACTTCCCGCACCTGCTTCGCTTCTTCCGCGGCAAGCTGCCCTTCGGAGGCATCCAGATTGGCGGCAGCAACCGCAACGAGATCAGCCCCCGCCAAGGAATGCTGCGGCTGCGCGAATTCCACATGGCCGAAGCGGAGGTCTTCTTCCTCGACACCAGCGCACCGTTTTCCGCACTCCACGCCGAAGAACGCTGCGCCGCGACAGTCACCTTTGTCGACGGCCAGCACGGCACCCACACGTTGTCGTTCCGCGACGCAGTCAGCAAGGGCATCGTCGGCAATGAGGCACTGGGCTACTTCCTTGCCGTCACCTACGACTTCCTCATCAAAGCTGGCCTCGACCCGGCCCGCGTCCGCTTCCGCCAGCACGAGCCCGACGAAATGGCTCACTACGCCAATGACTGCTGGGATGCCGAATTCCACAGCGACCGCTACGGGTGGGTCGAATGCGTGGGCGTCGCCGACCGGGGCTGCTTCGATCTGAGCCAGCATGCGGAGGCAACTGGAAAGATGGGAGACTTCCAGGTCACCGACGCACTGGAGCCGCACACGTTCCACGCGCGCAAGCTGGTGCCCGTCATGGGCATCCTTGGCCGCACGTTCAAAGCAGACGCCAAGAAGATCGCGGCCGCCATGGAAGCCGTGTTCGATGACCAAGTGAAGATGCTGGCCCAGCACAAGCAGTTCAACGCCGCGTGGCTCGATGACGAGCTTGTCATCCAAGGGCCCAAGAAGGCCGTGCCGGGCGATGAGGATCTGGAGTTGGACGTGGACGGGCAATCGGTCACGATACCGGCCGAGGCCTACCAGAGCATCGACGGAGAATGGACGGTCACGGGACGCAAGGTTGTGCCGCGCGTCATCGAGCCGTCGTTTGGCGTGGACCGCATCTTGTATGCGCTCTGGGAGCATGCCTATGAGGCGGGCGAGAAGAACGGCGAGCCGTACGTCCGGATGCGCATCAGCCCGCATGTGGCGCCGATCCAAGTGGCGGTGCTGCCGCTCATGAGCAAGGATGGACTGCCGGAGAAGGCCGCAGACGTGGAAGCCATGCTGCGCCAAGCAGGCTTCAGCACCGACAACGACGCGAGTGGCAACATCGGACGTCGCTATGCGCGCCAAGACGAAGTCGGCACGCCGTGGTGCGTCACCGTGGACGTGGATACGCTCGACGACGATGCGGTGACCGTGCGCGCCCGCGACACCACCGATCAGGAGCGTGTCCCCATCCGTGAACTCGTTGCCTGGCTTCAGGTCACGAACGCATAGACGGACAGCAGAAGGGCGCCGTAGAACAAGCCCCAAAGAAGGCTGCTCGGGTCATACCGGCTGTGTTCCATACCTTTTCGTTGAACCCCAAGGGGCTTCATGGGTGTCCAAAATTGTGGCGTCGCTTCCCCGGGCAGGCGTCGCTGATTTTTGGGAACGCGCCAAGCTAAAGGAGGAGGCCCCTCCTGTTTGGTCGTGGTTGAGGCGACCGGACCCCAGGCCTCCATGCGCTTGCTCTGGGTGACGGAACCGAGCCGCTCCACATGCCTTGCCACGGTGACGGCCGTGGACGGGGTGTGGTTCCAGGTGGACCGGGCACTTTTTGCGCCCAAAAGCCGCGCCTGCAGGCACCCCCAGATGGCCGACAAGGGCACGGTGTGGATCCAGGGAGAAAAGCGGCGCCTGGACGCGGTGCGCGACGTGGGCCCGGGGCAGCAGCAAGATGTCTGGTACCGGTTGCGCGGGACCGTGCCACCGGTGGGTGCCAAGCTTCAATGCGAACTGGACGCGGCCCACCGGCGCGCCATGAGCCACGCGCACACCGCCATGCATTTGTTTGCCTTCCACGCCGATGCTGCGCTTGTGTGCGACCCGGAAGTGCGTGGCGGCGGCCATGCGCGCTTGACGTTCGACCGCTTCATCGCACCCCCGGACTTGGCGGCCTGGCTCGCGCGTGCCAACCAGGACGTCGCCGCAGACATCCCCGTGGAAGCGTCCTACATGAGCCGCGAGGAAGCCCGCCACGTCGCCACGCCGCAACATTTCACACCACCGGACCCGTTGCCCGGCCCCGACGTGCTGCCGATGGTGCGCATCGGCCAATCCTGTGTTCCGTGCGACGGGACGCACGTCGACCGCACGGGGCGGATCGGGCGCATCCGCATCGCCCACGCCGCGATGGGGAGGGACGGCTTCGTGGTGGTGCTGCGCGCGTAGCGCTATTTCTTGCGAGCCACGTAGGGAATCAGCGCTGCGATGAAGAGCGCCGGCACGACGAAGGCGCGCCAGTCCCAGTCGAAGACCACGCCAACCACGACGGCGATCAGAAGCAGTGGCAAGAGGACCACGACGTAGGAATACGGAGGTTCGAGCTTGCGGTCCATCAGTAGGTGCGCGCGAACCGGATCCACGTCGCAGCGGGCGAGCCCGTCACGGCGCACGTTTCACCCGATGCATCGGCATCCACGTCCACGGGCACACCCAGGGTCTTGATGTCGAGCTCCTTCTCGACGGCTTGGGCCGCTTCGTCGCCGCCGATGGGCATCTCGAGGACGATGTCGGTGTCGGCGGATTCCATGGCGGCCTTGGCATCAGCCAGCGTGTGCACGCGGTGGATGACCGTCGCCATGAATTCCTCTTGCCGCGTGCGCAGCGCTTGCTGGATCTCGTCCAGCTTCGCGCGCACTCCGTCTTCGAGTTCGGCCATGGGGATGGGGGCCTTGCCGTCGCGGCCGGGGATGTCGCGGCGCGCACTGAACACGCTCTGCTTTTCGACATCCTTGGGGCCGATCTCGAGTCGGAGCGGGACGCCACGCTGCTCCCAGTGGTAGTACTTGTCCCCCGCGCTGCGTTCGCGGTCGTCGAAGTGGACCCGCAGACCGGCCGCGCGCAGGCGCTTGGTGACCTCCTTGCAGGCCGCGTGCACTTCCTCGCCGCTGCCCTTGAACACGACGGGCACGATGACGACCTGGATCGGCGCCACGGTGGGCGGCAGGATGAGTCCGTTGTCGTCGCCGTGGCAGCCCACGACGGCTCCCACGAGGCGCTCGCTCATGCCATAGGTGGTCTGGTGGCAGAATTGGTGCTGCCCGTTCTCGTCCTCGTACTTCATGTCGTACGCGCGGGCGAAGTTCTCCCCGTAGTAGTGGACGGTGGCGCATTGGAGCACCTTGCCGCTGGGCATGATGATGTCCGCGGCGTTGGATTCAACGGCGCCCGGGAACTTGTCCCAGTCGGGACGCTTCGTGCGGATGGTGGGAAGCGCCAGGTTGTCGAAGACGCGGCCAACGATCTCGAGGTCAAGCTCGACGTGCTCGCGGGCGTCTTCTTCGTTGGCAAAGACGCTGTGGTCCTCAAAGAAGTGGATCTCGCGCACCCGCATGAAGGCGCGCGTCTGCTTCGTTTCGTAACGGAAGACGTTGCAGATCTGGTACGTAGCCAGGGGCAGGTCGCTGTGGCTGCGGATCCACAGGGGGAAGACTTCGTACATGGCGCACTCACTGGTCGGGCGGACCACCCAGCGTTCGCCATCAGGAAGTTCATTGTTGCCCGCGTGCGTGACCCAGAACACTTCGCCGCCGAAGCCCTTGATCTGGTCGGCCTCCTTCATGAAGAGCTTCTCCGGGATCATGAGGGGGAAGCTCACTTCATCGTGGCACGTCTTTTCCATCTCGGCCCGCGTGAAGGCGTCAATGCGGCTCATGATCTTCTGGCCGTAGGGGCGCCAGATGTTCATGCCCTTGATGGGGTAGCGCTTGTCCGTGAGTTCGGCCAGTTCGACGACCTCGTTGTACCACTCCATGAAGTCCTTGGACTTGGGGACTGTGACGGGCATGACGGGCGGCCGAGTCCGAG
>JBFKLD010000034.1:0-9638 GCA_041630755.1 Thermoplasmatota archaeon | reverse complement strand
GGATGTCGTCAAGGTCATTGGCCGCCGCAATGATGCGTCGTCCAACTTGCAGACCTTTGACGTCTACCTCACCTTGGCGCCTGGGGCCAGCGATGTCGACTTGTCGCAGATGGTGCTTCAGATCACGGATGGAACGAATTCGGCGACACTGACGTACACAAGCGGCGGCGCCAGCGCAACCGAGTACGCAGTTGTGGAGGAGCGGGACGTGGATGGAAGTTTCACGGCCAGCGATCCAGTGATGACGCCGGGCGATTTGGTGTACCTGGACATCTGGATCTCAAACGCCCTGAGCGGAGAAGTGGTGCCTCGCACGGAAATTCAGATGTCCTTGATTCCGGAAGTCGGCAACAGCATCAACATGGGCTTCCGCACCCCGGATTCCTACGGCAACAAATTGGTCATTGAGCTCGCCTAAAGCGGCACGTCGCGGGCAACCGTTCTTCGACTGGCCCTGCGGTCGCCAGGCCACCTTTTCAACCTCTTCATCCTCTTTCCACTCGATGTGGCTTCCTTGGTTGGCTCTCGGCGTTGCATCGTTGCTGGCTTCCATCTGGTTCCCGCCAGCAGGATTGGCCAGCTTGATCCCGTCGGCCATCTTCCTTTCGCGCGCAATCGTGCGGGCCCGGGCCACCATGGCTTCGCCGGCCGCGTGGCTTGCCATCCCCTTCTCGGCCGTCCTCCTTTGGGGCCTGTTTGGAATGTTCACGGCGGCCGATCATGCCATGTTGGCCGTGGGCCTTGGCATGCAAGGCGTCTTGGCCGCATTGTCTGCCGGTGGTGGTGGGGCGTACCGGGGCGGCCGTGGCGTGGTGCTCCTGCTGGGCCATGCGGTCGCCATCATTGGGCACGAAAGCTTGTGGCGCCTTGGCCCGACCCGGATCACTGCGCTTGCCTACGGCGCGTCGATGATCGCCTTGAGCCTGTGCGCATATTGGGCGCACCGCGTGGCCCGTGACGACGGGACGCTTCGCTCCTGGGAGGCCCCCTACCTGCTTGGGGCTCTCGTCGCTGGAGTCGGCGTGGCGGTCGCACCGTTTGCCCCAAACCCCACATTGCTGGCCACGCATCTGCTGCTGCTTGGCTACCTTGGCAGCGTCGCTCTGCTTGCCGGGCCGCCACATGTCCGTCCTGCCTGGCGCGCACCGTCGGGGGGCATGCTCGAATTCGCGACGCAGTCGTTGGCTCTAACACTCCTTCTCAACATGCTTCTGCTCATCGTTGTCCTGCGGTTTCCGGCGCTGGCCGTGCCGCTGCTGATGGTCGGACTTTCATGGCTTGCCGTGGCGGTCGTGTCGGAATATGTCTCGGTCTTCGCGCGCCCGCCCAAGCCGTCTGCGACGGATGAGCCGCGTCCTCCGTTGACTGTCGTTGTGAGTGCCATGAATGAAGAGGCGCACATCGAGGCAACGCTGCGCCATGCCCTTGCGATCCCGCGCGTGGAACGGCTCGTCGTTGCCCTTGCCGCGCGCTCCAAGGATCGCACGCGTGCGATTGTGGAGAGCGTTGCCGAAACGGACACCCGCGTCCGATTGGAGGTCGGAACCGGCGGTTCCAAGGCTGAAGATCTGACGCAGGCGTGGCGGCATGTGAAGACCGACATCGCTTTGCTTCTCGACGCGGATGAACGTGTGGACGATCTGTCGCATGGCCTGCGCGTGTTGCGGGAACGACCAGAAGTCGGCATCGTGCAGGGGCGCAAGGCCTTCGAACCCGAAGGCGCGCTTGGCCTGTTCATTGCCGTCGAACGACGCTACAGCACCCTCGCTGACCACGTGGCCCAAGACCGCCTCTTTGGTGCTGGCCACTTCGGCGGCTCCGCTGCGCTCATCCGCCGGGAAGTGCCGGCCGCCGCCGGTTGGTGGAAGAACACCTCCCTCACGGAGGACATCGAATTCACGTTGCGGGTCCACATCGACACGCCGTGGCATGTCGCGTATGAGCCACGCTTCGTGGTCTGGGAGGAGCCGCCCCGCGATGTTCGATCCCTGGTGCGTCAGCGCAGCCGCTGGGCACGCGGCTGGAGCCAAGTGTCCCGGATGTACCTCTGGCAGTTGCCGCGTGCGAACATGCCGGGCAAGGGAAAGGTTGGCTTTGGCTGGCAGCTCATCACCGCCATCAGTGCGCCGTGGTCGGTGTTCTTTCCGACCTTGCTCGCGTTGTGGATCTGGGGTGAGCCGCTGCAGATTCCAGCGACGGCGGCAGCGGTGCTCGCGTTCGTCATCTTGCCAAGCCGTTGCATCACGTACACGGTGCCCATGTTCCGCGTGCCCACGCCGCTGCGGGCTTTGCCGGGAGTCATCGTGGCGGCCTACGCGTGGGTGGTCGTGGGTTGGGCGCTGCAGCTGCATGCCTTGTACCTGGAGCTGAGCGCGGCTCCAAAGACATGGCACGCAACGCGCGTGCGCTAACGTTAATTGTGAAGCTCGACGAGAACCCCTGCCAGCGGCATATGGATGAACGTCTTTCCACCAAGCACTTCTTGGTACACGCGCAGCTGCCCGCTGTATTGCTTGGCCTTGATGTCCCATCCGCTGGACCAATCCGCCGATTTGTGGTCGATGATGTTGTCGCCGATCACGAGATCCACGATGCCGCTCCACGTGCCTCCGCCGGCCCTTGGCGCCGACACAGGCACCTAGACGTGCCATGGTTCGTCGCTCCAGCGGCGCAATGTTTTGCCTGCTTCGACGAGGCGCATGGGCTCGATGTGGCCTTCACAGTCCCAGCGTCGCAGGCATTCCTTGGCGTGCCGGATCTTCAGGGGTTCCCGCAGGTCCTGGATGGCCGGCACGGATGCCAAGTAGGCATGGACGGCGTTTCCAAGATCGGCCCAGTTGATGGTCTTGACTTTGGGGCGCACGTCGCGCGCCAGCTCGGTGACGGATGCTTCGCACGCCACGGGCTCAGCGCCGCTGGGGCTGTGGTAGCGCTTGGGGTGGTCGTGGGGGCCCTTGGCCGGCATGAACCACGTCGTGGGCGCTGCTGTCCGTGCACCCGTGGGCACGCCGTCGCATGCGATGGCTTCAGGCACGCATTCCTCCCAGTTTCCAAGGAGGCTGAGGGAATTCTTGGCACCCTCGGCGAGGATGAGCGTGTCTCGGGCGCGGGTGAATCCCACATAGAGGAGGCGCTTGATCTCTTGCCGCTGTGCTTCGATGAGTGCTTGCCCTTCTGGGCTTTCCTTGGCGGCGTCTTGCACGCCGCTGCCGTCGGTGCCAAACCCGCCCATGAAGGTGCGCCCGAACGGATAGGGCCAGTACCGGATGGAGCGACCATCGAGGGGGTCACCATCCGGGCGGCCGCCTTCGACGTGGACGCGAAACGGATGCGCATCCGGCGGAGCGCCGTCCTGGAACAAGACCACGCAGGGCCACTCCAGCCCCTTCGACTTCCAGAGCGTCATGACTTGCACCGCGTCGACATCCGGCAAGGGCAGATCGTCTTCCTTCTTGTTCCGCAAGTTCTCGAGCCAGAAGATGAGCCCCGTCAGTGTCGGGGCTTTTCCTTGCTGCTCTGTTTCCTCTTCGTAGCGTGTGGCGAGTCGGATCAGCTCGTCCACGTTGGCCAGTCGCTTGGCGGGTTCTCCCCACACGGCGACGCGGCTGGCCAAATCCAATGTCTGGCTGACGGCGGCGACCATCGCCGAGGGGGTCATGCGCCGCCGGTCAAGTTGCTTGAGGGCCTCGATGCGCGCACTCGCGTACACGGAATCCCGGTCGGCAACCGCTGCCGAAAACCACGCGTCACCTTCGAGGTGGCGGATGGTGGCTGCGGCCAAGGCATCGCCACGGTCCGCAACGAACCGCAATCCGGCCAGCACCAGCTCGCCCTCCTTGGTCGAGAGCAAGCCGGCGGTTTGCACAAGGCACGGAATTCCGCATTGGTCGAGGAGTGCCGCAATGTCGCGCGCATCGTCGTTCTTGCGCACAAGGACGGCGATGTCGCCCGGCCTGTGTGTGGCAACCAGCTCCTGCATCTGCGCTGCAAAGGCCTCGCGCCGGAGGTCCTTGTTCTTGCCTTGCAGGGCCCAGCGTTCCACGTGTGATCCGTCGCCGCGCTTGGGAGTCAGCGCGGTTCCCTCACCAAACAATGGCTCGAAGATCTTGTTCACCACGTCCACCAATCCGCAGAGGCTGCGCCAATTGTGCGGCAGCGTCTCGCGATCGGATGCGGGGATGGTGGAGACGACGGCTTCCATCAGGGCAGGGTCTGTGCCGCGGAACCCGTAGATGGCTTGCTTCTTGTCGCCCACCCACAGGGAATCCTTGGACACCTTCGCAAGCTGCTGGAAGATGGCCAATTGGATCGGGTTGGTGTCCTGGAATTCGTCCACAACGACCAGATCCAGATCCAGGTCCTTCGCAATCGTCTCGTCGCGCACCATGGCAAGCAGGCGCTCTTCAAGATCCGTGAAGTCAACAAGGCCGCGACTTTCTTTGTACGCCTTGTAGTGGCCTTGCAGCTCCAGGACCCGCTCCACGAGGCACGCGTTGAATGCCCGCAGGTCTGCGTGCAATTCGGCATGAAGGTTGGCCTGCCGCGCGAGGGCAACGAGGTCTGCCACGGCGTCCTTGGACTTCACGGCCACATCCAGTTTTGCGGCCTTGCCCCAATGTTCCCATTGGGGGCGCCGGCGCTTGAGGATGGTGCCGATGGTGTCCATCGCTTTCTGCGTCTTCTTGGCTGCGTCGTCGTTTGCGCGAAGCCGCGCAAGTGCCTCAGACGCCGTCTCGAAGAAGGCCTCCCATCCTGGAAGGTTCAATGTCGTCCCTTCGGAAATGATCTCGATGTAGCGCTCGATTCCTGCAGACATGGACGCGCCAAAGATGTCATCGGGAATGGCATTGGCGCGCTTGGCATCCAGCACTTCGAGCACTAGGTCCTGGTAATCTTCCATGCCAAAGCGTCCCGCCAATCGGTCCATCTCTTCCATGCCTTCGGCGGGCATGTCTGCCAAGATCCGTCGCAGGTGACGTTCTTGGGAGACTTCTTCCAAGGGCTCCAGCCGTGGGGACAGCCCAAGGCGCAGAGCGTAACGGCTCAGAAGCTGGTGGCCCACGCTGTGCACAGTCCCGATGGTGCTTTCGCCAAGCCGCTGGATGAGCGCGAGGCGCTCTGCCAGCGGCAGGCTCGGGTCTCCTTCCTCCGGGCGCAGCAGACGCTCCTGGATGCGGTCCTTCAGCTCGGCTGCAGCCTTGCGGGTGAAGGTTGTTGCGAGGATGTGTTCGGGTCGGACGGACCCGGAGGCAAGGCGCGTCACCAGCTCTTGGGTGATGGTGTATGTTTTGCCCGAGCCCGCCCCGGCTTGGTACAACTTCATCGCAGTGACCTCCTGCCGCAGAGGGAGGCGTACTCACAGTAGCCGCACACGGGGTGTTCGTCTTTCTCCGGGTCAAGGGCAACTGTGCTGCCGCTGTCCCATTGGTCTGGGTCTTGCATCGGCCGCACCGGAACACGGCCGGACGAAAGCCAATCCGAGGCACGGTGCAAGGCGTCCGCAAACCGCGTCCACGTGGTCTCCATGTCTGGCCCTTCCAATGTTTCTTGGGCGCCTTCGATGGGTCCCGCGCGAGGGGTCAGCAACGCGTGCTTCGTGAGGATGAAATATCCTCCGCGGCGCGTGCCACGCGCATGAGCATACGTGGCCAATTGGAAAGCGCGGCCTCCTTCGAGCTGTTCCTGCTTGTTCTTCTGGCCTCCGAATTTGAAGTCCACGACCGCTTCGCCGTCCGGTCCGCGCACGACGCAGTCGATGTAGGACTTGAGCGGCGTCTTGCCGCCCGGAACGTCCACCGTGGTTTCCGTCTTGATCTCGAGGCCGACAATCGCATAGCCTCCCCGGTGCAGCAGTGCCGCGAGGTTGCGCGCGGCATCCTCCAAGTCTCGCCGCAAGCGCTTGCGCTCGGCCAACTTGCGCGGCACCGCCAAGGGCGCCGCGTGGCTTTCGACAAACGCGTCAAAGTGCTCACGCATGCGTTTCTGCGCCGTGTCCGGATCGGGCGGCGGTCCAGGCAGGAACACTTTCTCGAGAAGTTCGTGGCCAAAATTTCCCTTCAGCTGCGCGCCTTCGGGAATGCTTGCAATGGCGCCAGGTCGGATGCGCAAACCGTACCGGAGCACCCACTTGAGCGGGCAGGCAAGCTGGTCCTCCAAGCTGGATGCGCTCACCGTGTCCGGCAGCGGGATCGGCCCTCCGGCTTCCCAGATGGTGGCGGCCTCTTGGGCCGGTTGGGGTGCAATCTCCTGCGTGGCGATCATGGATGGAAGCAACGCCTCAAGCTCTGGCAAGGAGCCGGCTCGGCTTCCGCCAATCTGCAAGCAGCTGTGCATCTGGAGCCAGAGGGGATGGGTCGGGGCATCGGTTGGCACATCGACGACCAGTAGCGAACGAGCGTTGCACAACCCTCGGATGTCGGCGCGCAAGCTGGCGGCCCGTGCCCGGGTGGGGCGCACGTCCAAACCGTGCTGGTCAAGGATTGCCAATTCGTCGGGCGTCCATGGCGTGGCGTGGCCATGGTTGGACCCGACGCCAAGCCAAACGACGTGGTCGCTTGGCGGAATGTCGGCCAGTTGCGTCACGATGCGGGGTCCGCTGGCTTGTGCGGGAAAGGGCTTCTCGTGGCCGCCTTCGCTGCGCACGTCATCGAGGAGCCGTGCCAGCTGCGCTTCCGTGATGGTGGAACCCATCTGGGCGGCCAATTGGCCGAAGCTGCTGGCTTGAGCCGACGCCTCCAGCAGCGCCTCTTTGAGGCCCTCATCTTCTTCCACACTGGCCCGCCCCGCGGCCCATTGGGCGACTTGCCCGCAGCGTTCCTGAAGCAGGCTCGTGGGCATGTCCTGGCCCGCTTGGAGGCGCGTGTGGTCGAGCCATTTGGAGATCTTGTCTGCCCTTTTGCCATCGTCATCGGCCAGGACCTCCGCGACGGCTTCTTGCCACGCTTCGCTGCCAAAGCCTGGCTGCTTTTCGAGCGCCCGTGCAAGTTTGCGGCCAAATCCACTGACGGGGCTCAGCGGGAGCGTCAAGAAGTCTAGAAGCACGTAGGGATTGACCGGCTCCCAGAGAAGGCCGACCGCCAGAGGCAGAACCTGCATCGCCGGATGCGCCCGCGTCTCGTGGCTGGCGCCCATGGTGGGCACGCCATGGGCACTCAGCGCCGCATCCAGCAGGGTGGCCGTCTGGCCGTCGGAGCAGACCACGGTCGCGTCCTTGTTCCGGAGCCACCGTGCCAAGAATTGCACGGCGAGCATGCGCCCGGCGCGGCAGGCAACCACATGCGCGTCGACCTGCGTGGTCGCTTCTTCTCCTGCGAGCAAGTTCTGCTGGATGATGCGCAATGCTCCTTCGCCGCGGGGTTCGGGCGCGGGCGCGTCCACCACATGGAGCGCGTCGAGGACGCGCTGCCAAAGCGCCGGCCAGCAGTCGCGGTCGGGGACAATCACATCATGCGGGGGAAGGTGGAAGCCGTTTTGCAATGCCTGGAGAACAGCCATGAGGCGCTCCGGTGGGCCAACCACTTGGGGCGGCATGGGTTCAATGCGGGCCATGTCCGCGAGGAACCCGTCCCCCGCGCGGTCCCAGCCGGCAAGCATCAGCGCGTCGCGGCGCGCAAGCATGTGGGCCGCGGTTGCCCAAGCATCGGTTTCATAGCTGCGGCGGAAGAAACCGTCCTGCCCCCGCATGCGGCCATGGTAGGCCATGATGCGGTCGGTGTGGTTGACGCGGGGACCGTTGAGGCCGCATTGGGTTTCCAGCCATTCCAGGAGCTGGTCTGGGCCGCCGCGCACCACATTGACTTCGGTCACTCCCTCCGGCGGGCGCTGCAATCCTGTTGCCCAAGAGACATGGAGTGTCGCTTTCATGCCGAACCTCTGGCGAACACGGCATCAAGGTAGCGCGAAATCGCACGCGACGGCAGGTCCCACGCATGGCTGCATGCGCGGCACACAGTGTTGCGCATGTCTTCGGTGATGACGCATCCGCCGGAAACGATCAGTCCCTGGCGTTCGGCGTCCCATGCGGGCCCGTCGGGCATTCCGCGCAGCACGGGAACACCGTCGGGCTTGCCACAGGCGGGGCACAGAAACGGCTCCGGCATCATGCAGCCTCCAGGTCCATGTGCATCAGATCGGGCTCCAGGGCCACGTGGCGGCGCCGGCCTTCCTGCGCGACGACCACGGCGCCCATGCGCTCGAGCCCCTGGATGTGCTCGGTCAATGTGCTGGGGGCCAGCTTCAGATCCTTGGCGAGCTGGCCCATGTCCGCACTGCCTTTTTGCAGTCGCTGCAGGATGCTGCGCTGGCGTGCACCGAGGTCCGGCAGCCCCTTGTACGCGCGCAGCGGGATCACTTTGCCCTCTTTGCACGCGTAGCTGTCATAGTAGAGAAGCGGAAGGTCGCGCGCGGCGGCAAAGATCGTGGCAGCCATCGTCATGGGTCGCGGGCCGCCAGAGCCATTGACGAGCACTTCGGTGCCGGGGGGCAACGCGTGGTGGATCTCCTCCATCTTGCGCAGCACGTACGCATAGTCGAACGCGTCTGGAAGGGCCACGTCGTGGACCTGGACGTCGAAGAGCTGGCTCATGGTGTGGACCTCGGCCAGCGCCTTGTCGGTTTCAGGCTTGCCGGGCGGTCCGTAGAGCACAAACAGATCATCCACGGTGTAGTGCTTCAGGGGGGCCGCCAGCGGTTCGGGCGTGAAACCAAGGGTGGCAATCATGGCCGTCCGGCTCATCGAGGTACGACTGTGTGCCGAATAGATAACCCTTCCTTCGGGAAACAGCCGAAGTATGAAATAGCGGGCGAGCCATAGACATGTTGCCATGCCCTCCGATCTTCTCGTCACTTGCCGCGTCCCCGACATCAGCCTTGGTGAAGCCCACTTGGTCCTCGAAGAAGGCCTTCGCTGGGGCCTCCCGGGCCACCTCAATGGCACCAACCTCGTCTTCCGCCTCCCCGACGGAGAGCTCCCCACCGCCCGCCGGGTCCTGGACCTGCTCGACGGAGCCCTCGACGGTCGCAACGCCCAGCTGCAGCTCCATGCGCCCGGCGGGCCCCCCTTGTTCGCCGGCAGCTACCAAGCATTTGCTGAAGGGGTCCTGGCATGATCGTCAAGCAAGCCATCGACTTGCTGGCCGCAGGGCGAAGCAGGCTTGCACGCCTCAAGCTGCGCCGCCACTTCGGCGAAGGGAACTGGCCACCCGAAGCGGTGGCCGTGCTCGCCATCAGCCAGCTGCAAGAAGGCCGCTCCCTGGCCGGGCTGCAGCCTGCTTTCTTGCGCACGCCGCATGCCGCCGCCGTCTGGTCAGCCCTCGCGGATGGAGAAGGATCGCCGGAAGAGCTTGGCGACGAAGAGCTGCAAGTCTTGCTTGCCTTTCACGCACGGCACACCGGCAAGCGCGCCCCGCTTCCGCCAAGGCCGACCAGCGCCCTCTGGCAATCCATCCATTCCCTGCTCGTTGATGATGTTCCCACATCCAGCCGTGGCGGCCTCGCCGCACCCGTGCGCTCCACTCCCATCATGGCGGACTGGGCGCGCGCAGATTTTGCGGCCGTGCGCGATGCGCTTCTACCCAAAGCGGGCCGCCTCGACAACGTCCACTGCCTCATGCTCGTCCATGCGCACCTTCGCCTTGGAG
>JBFKLD010000033.1:0-9993 GCA_041630755.1 Thermoplasmatota archaeon | reverse complement strand
TCGGCGAACCCCTGCTGGCCTGAACCCCCCTGCGACCATCCGTTTCGGCCCCTCTTCCCCAATTCACAATCCTCCATGTTCCCTCTTCCCCCTCCATCATGACAATCCTCCATGTTCCCTTCGCCCCCTCCCTCTTGACGATCCTCCATGTTCCCTCTTCCCTCTCACTCTTTTGACGCTTCTCGGCGCCACGGGCCGCCGCATTTTTGCCGCCACCCCAAGGCTCCCGCAGACGAATCTTGCCTGTGCGCGACGAAATGCATGCGCTGATCGTGGCCGATCCCGGCATCCACGTCCAGGCGTTGGCATCCCTCTTGGGCATCACGCACAGCACGGCGCTGCACCACCTCCACCGCTTGGAGCAGGAAGGAAAAGTCCGCGTCCAGAAGGTCGCCAACCGGCTCGCATGCTACGACCGCACCGAAGCGCGCGTGAACCACAAAGCCGCCAAGGCCCTCCTGCACGAAGAGGATCTGCGCCAGGCCGCCAGGGCAGTCTTGGACGAGCCCGGCCCCGTGGCCGCGATCGCGGCGACCTTGGGCATCTCGCGTGCAGCCGCCACGCGACGCCTGGAGCGGCTTCAAGATGCCCACCTGGTGAAGCTGGTGCCCCTGCCCGAAGGTGCAGAAGTGTTTCCTGAAGCGGATCTGGAGAAGGCCCTCCACCACGACGCGGAGGGCGACCCGCTGACCCCGGCAGCCTTCGACAAGCTTGGCTTCGCGTGAAGACCAGCGGCAGGACGACACGGGACGCGCTGGGCTTGCGGCACAGCGTCATGCCCCTTCGCCTCCAACGGAACCTTGTGCAACAGCTGAGCCTCGATGTGGACGCCGCCCGCCGCGAAGGGAGCATCGTGCCCACATTCTTGCTGCCCGGCATCATCGGAGCCCAGGAGGCACATCACGCATGGGAGTCCTGGGTCCGCCCCTATCTGGACAGCCCGTTGCCCATGGATGACCGCGCGGTCCTTCTGACGGCTGCGCTGGAGCGCGACCACGGCCGCGCCAGCATCCTCCACGCCACGGGGTTGAGCCTTGTTGGCCAACCCGAAGAGCCCGTGGATCTGGTGGCCGCAACGGAGCGCCTCATGGCGACCCGTGAAGGCCGCCTCCTGCTTGAGGTGACCCAGCGATTGGGCCGCTACCGCACCGCACCGGTCGAAGACTTGGTGGCCGTGCGCAACCAGCTCGGGACCCGGCTGGAAGGGTGGCGCTACCTGCTCATGATGTCCGCATGGGCGGACCAGCTTGCGCGCCTCCACTTGGATCGCTTGCACCCGACGAGCGACGAACGTCTCGAGCCATGGCTCGAGCAAGTCGTGCAGGTGCGTGCGATGCTTCCCCCGATCTCCTAGGCCATCGCAAGATCATCCAGTGCCCAGCGCAGGCGCCACAGCTTCGCACACCGAAGCGCGGGCCTCCGCGCCATCATCTGGCGCACAACGTCATTGAACGCACCGACCAGGTGCTGGGGGCAATGCAGGCCCGCAGGCACACCGTGGGCACGCGATGCCGGCGGTCAAGGTTCGAGCGCTGACGATCAGCTTCCAAGTGCCGACGATTCGCGCGGCAAGTAGTGGGTCGTGTGGCCCATGGACACGCGCGTGATCCACCCCGATTCCTCGAGACGACTGCCCAGGCGGCTCACTTCACTGGCGCCGAGCCCGCTGCGTTCGGCCAATTCCTTGGCACTGGTTCCCGGGTGCCGCTCGACGGCATCCAGCAAGCGCAGCGCAGAGCGCGGCAGCAAGAATCCCGGAAGTGGCGGGCTGTCCGTGCGCAGCCAGCGCCGGTGGACTCCTTGGCCTTCGCTTTTGACTTGGTTGTGCCGCGTCAAGTTGTGGAGAGCGGCATCGAGCGTTTCCTTGTCGGCCTGCGTCATGGCACGAAGCATCGCTTCGTCGGCCCCCGGACGCACAGAAAGCGCGCGCATGGTGGCCGCCATGACCTCTTCGAGGCCTTCGGGGTCCTGCTCGAGCAGCTCGGGCTCCGCCAGGGAGCGCGTCGGCACGTGTTCCGGTTCAGGGCGCACGGCCTTCCGGCCCCATGGATCGCCTCCGATGGCACCCCATTGCATAGTGTCCCGTTGGACGGGAAGCACCATCAACGTGGGCCGAACAATGAGCGACGGCGCCAGGACGTTCTCGCTACGGCGTCCCAAAGGCCGCGGACGCAAAGCGCACACGGATGCAATCCAGCAAAGCAGTCTCGTCGCGGTTGCCGTGCACGTGACCCACGATGGGGAGGTCGCCTGCCCAGGACAATGCAAGATCGTCGTCTGTCATCAACACCCTGCTTGGTCCGTGGAGGTACTAAAGCAGCCACGATAAGGCCGTGAAATGGTCGCGCCACGATTCCGCGGTTTGCGCATCTGGCTATGGGGTTGCGCGACCAAGACATGGCTTGATGGCGGGTATTCCGATGGCCCTCGTGCTTCTGCCGGGCCTGTTTGGATTGATTGCAGACGGCGTGGACGACCCACAAGCGCTCCTGGCGGACCCCGAGATTCCGCAGGACTTGCGCATCGAAGCGATGCACCGCTTAGGCATTCCAGAGACAGTGATGATCGACCCCCACCCCTCGGGTGGCGTGACGCTTGGCATGGCCGATGTCTGCCAAGATGTCGATCCAGTCACCATGCCGGCCACGCACCGCGCCTGCGCACGCCTGGCCCTCCGTGATGCTCTCTCGTCGATTGAGGGCACCCCGATGGACGGCCTTCTCGACACAGCCAATGCCCAGATCACCTGCGGCAGCGGCGTGTGCGAAGCCCAAGTCGCGCCCCTTCCTGCGTACTACCAGTCGATCCTCCGCCGCAGCATCGTCACCCCCGAGGGGCCCAAACCGGTGATGGAGGCCCCCGAGGCCCATGCCGTGACCACGACGCCTTCCCAGCGTGTGGCGCCCAGCCCGGTCGACGTGATTGTGCCGACAGTCATCGTCCCCAGCATGTTCGCCGCAGGCATCGCGCTGATGCCCTGGCACGCCTGGGGACCAAGCATCCTGCGCGTCCTGCGCCGGGTGGCGTTTGCGGTTCCCCTTCTGGGCCTCTACAGCCGCGTGAAGGATGACGACCTGCTCGAAAACGAAACCCGCAAGGGCATCCACAGCACCCTCGAAGAGAACCCTGGCACCACGATCCAGGAGTTGCGCGAACGCCTCGACATCGCTTGGGGCACCACCGTGTACCACCTTGAGAAGCTCGAAAGGGCCGGCATTCTCGTGAGCCAACGCCACGGCAACCACCGACGGTACTTCGTGGCAGGGACCAAGGAAGCACGCACCCGCAAGGGCTTCACGGTCCTCCAGACGCACACGGCGCGCCGCCTGGCCCAAGCGGTGATGACCAACCCCGGCGCCAACCAGAGCGAACTGTGCGACCAAGTCGGCATCCGCCCCCCTGTGGCCTCGAAGTACCTCAAGCGCCTCGAAGAGCATTCCCTGGTGCGCGCGGAGCAGAACAACCGCTTCAAGCACTACCAGCCGACGAGCTTGCTGCGCGACTTGCCCGACACCGCCTGGGACTGATTTCCGCTCGCGCGCCCCGCATCTGCACCCGCCATCACCCGCGGATGCGGGGCGCGTCCCTTTTTTATCAAGCCAACATGCCCGCCTTGGGGGCCACGAACTGTTCGAGACCATGCCCAAGATCGGCATCACTGGATTGCCGAATGTGGGAAAAACCGCAACACTCGCTGCGATCTGCCGCAAGCTGGAACGCGACGATTTCGTCATCGGCGGAATGATCACGCGTGCGTACCGGCCCGACCCAGACGGCGACCGCATCGGCTTCTACGTCGAGGACTGGCAAACGGAGGAGAAGGAAGTCTTCGCCTCGAAGGAGTTTGACACCAAGTACAAGGCGGAAACCGACGACGGCATCTACTACGTGGACATCGACGTGCTGGACCGCATCGGTGTCAAGGCCATCAAGGACTCCATCCTCGACGACGGCATTGACATCATCATCATTGACGAAGTGGGCAAGATGGAGATGCACTCGGAAGCATTCAACGAGGCTGTGAAGCTGGCGCTTGATTGCCCGAAGCCTGTGATCATGACGCTCCACAAGAAGAGCCGCAACCCGCTCTTGCAGGACCTGCGCCGCCGCGACGACGTGCGCATCCTTGAAGTGACGCCGGTCAACAAGAATCTGCTTCCCTACAAGATTGAGAAGCTGATGAAGGACCACCTCCAGACGTCCTACTACTGATGATCGAAGGTGCGGCCCGCTTGTTCGCGGCCGACGCCAACCTCGGCAAGGCGGGCCCAGGCACCAAGGGAGGCCCGTTCTACAACCCGGCGATGGTGCGCAACCGCGACCTGAGCGTGCTCTTGGTGCGCGATCTGCTGGCCCGTCGGGGTCGCGGGTTGGACGTGGCCGATGCGCTTGCCGGTGCGGGCGCGCGAAGCATCCGGCTCGCGCTGGAGGTGGATGGCGACATCGTGGTCCATGCCAACGACGGCGACCCAGCCGCCGTGGCAGCCATTGAGAAGGGGCGCGCGGCCAACGACATCTCCGACGAGCGCCTGCGGGTGCAGCGTGGAGGCGCACACACATTCCTCGCCCAGGACCGCTACGACGTGGTCGACATCGACCCCTACGGCTCGGCGGCCCCGTTCGTGGATGCCGGCGTGCGCGCCGTGCGCCATGACGGATTGCTGTGCCTCACCGCCACGGACACCGCGGCGCTGCATGGACGCTACCAGAAGGTGTGCAAGCGCCGCTACGGCGCCACGCATCAGCTGCACGGGACCCCCTGGCACGGCGAAGTGGCCCTGCGCATCCTGGCGGCGACCGGCATCCAGGCAGCGGCACGATACGAACGCGCGGCCACGCCCGTGCTTTCGGTGTGGGGCGGCCACTGGGTGCGCATCGTGTTCTCCATCCAGGACGGCCGTGGCGCCGCCGACCGCGCATTGGCCGGACTCGGGGCGACCTACGCCGGCGAATACGGCCGCGCAGTGATGGTCGGTGACGTGCGCGACGTGCCCGATGCGAAGTACGCGGGCCCGCTCTGGACCGGGCCGCTTCACGACGCCGCCTTGGTGCGACGCCTCGCAGAGGCCGACCGAAGCTTGCTGGACCCCAAGAGCGGCAAACTGGTAGACGCCTTGGCCCAGGAAGCCGATGCGCCCGCCTATTGGCTCGATCCAGGCCCGTTGGCCAAGAAATTCGGCCAATCCGCGCCGAGCCCCCGCAAGCTCATCACGGCGCTTGAAGAGATGGGGCACCGGTCCGCGCGGAGCCACATGGACCCGCAGGGCGTGCGCACCGATGCCCCCCTGGAGGACCTGGCCGTTGCGTGGGCCTCGTCAGGAAAACCCTAAACACTGCCACGCCGACCTTCAGGTGTGCGTGGGGTCCTCCTTGCCGCAATGCTCCTGACCGGCAGTCTCGGCCTAGCGCCCGCGCCGGAGGGCACCTGGATCTGGCATGACCCCGCAGGGGCGACGCCCGTTGCGGACGCCACCCAGCTGCTGGAGTCCAATGGCGCCGCGTTCCACGTGTACGAACATCTGGGCATGGTGGCCTTCGTAGGTCCTGCATCCTTGGCATCCGCCATGGAGCGCCTTGGCCGCGTGGATGCCAACGAGCAGATGGTGCTGCACCTCGACAAATCCGTCGCCTACATCGAAGCGGACCGTGTGCGCGACGCCATTGGCCCCGCCCGTGATGGGCCCAGCGTCATGGTCGTGGACACCGGCATCGACACCCGCCACCCAGACTTCGTGGAAGGCCGCAACTTGGCCGCCAACCTGAAGGCCGTGCGGGTCGGGGGATTGGTCGTCGGCACCGACGAGGACACCCCCGTTCTGGACACCGCGGGCCATGGCACCCACGTGGCAGGCATCGTTGCGGGACTCGGTCAAAGCCTTGGGCCCCGCGATCCCCACTACGGAAAATTCGAGGGCGTGTACGGAAATGGACGCATCATCGGCTTCCAAGCCAGCGTCGCGTCAGACTCCGACGACGCGCGCGTGGACACCCTGGCGGCCCTCGAGGCGTTCGACTGGGCCATCGCCAACCAGGACGCGTACGATCTGCGCGTCATCACCAACAGCTGGGGCTTGCCGGGAGACCTGGACCCCAACCATGCCATCCACCAAGCGACGCTCCAGCTCTACCTTGACGGCATCGTCGTCACGTTCAGCGCCGGCAACGCCGGAGAGCAAGGAACGCTCAACAAGTACTGCTTGGCCCCCTGGGTCATGTGCGTCGCTGCAGGCGACCTCAACGGAGCGCGCACGGATTTCAGCAGCGCCGGCCGCGACCCGCACCCCGACCGCCCGTGGGACCACCCGGACATCACGGCACCGGGCTTGTTCATCCGCAGCACAGAGCCGCCGCAAGCAGGCCTAGGGGCCTTGAATCCGTCGAGCGACAGCCTCTACGGCGACCGCAGCGGCAGCAGCATGGCCACACCGCACGTGGCGGGCACCGCCGCCCTCCTGTTCGCAGCCAAGCCGAATCTGAGTCCTGACCAAGTGATGGACATCCTCACGGCGACGGCCCAGCCCATGGCGGACGGCATTGAATTTGTGGGCGCAGGATACCTGAACGCCCGCCACGCCTACAACTTGGCCGTCCAGACGCCCGGCAACCTGCCGCAGTTCCTCGCAGGCCAAGAAGTCAAGTACGCCGGCGCCCGCAGCGGCGACGAAGCGCACGCAAACGATGCCGTGACCCAAGGGTACCACGGCGAACTGGTGGCCGGCCCGACGCTGGCTGCGGCGGAGCCCCCCGCATGGCTCACGACGCCGCCGGGATTCATCGTCGCCGGCATCCTGGCTGGCGCAGCCCTACTCAATGTGCTCGCTGGCATCCGATTCAAGCCAGCCAAGCTTCCACGGGCCCGCGAAGCTGAGCGCGTAGAAAGCGACGCCTAGCACGGCCGCTGCCCACGTGATCGCCACGTCTGTCCAGTGCGTGCGCAGATCCGCCACGAAGCGCCATTCGAGGCCCGCGAGGCTGGGGTCCATGACGTGTCCACGAAGCTGGAACGCGGCGACAGCGGCCAGCGCCCAGAGCAGCAGGGCTGCCACGCCGAATGCCGGAAAGCGGCTCACGGTCAGGAACGTCGTGGGGTGCGGGCGCCATGCGGCCGCGATGCGAAGAACAAGGCCCACGACGAGCAGACCCACACCGGTCCAGCCACTCCAGGCAGGCGTGAACCATCCGACGGGGCTTTCGACGATGACGCGCATGCTCCATGCGCCACCCACGTCGGTGGCGTCCACTTGGAGTCCTGTCAGGAACCAGAGGCCTGCAAGCATGGCCGGAGCCCAAAGCAAGTGGGCCGGCAGCCAAGCGGTTCGACCTCCAACGCGTTCCATCACTCTTCGCTGTCGTCCAACGGAGATAACGGTTTGCGTGGTTTGGGGCGCCCTTCCTTGTAGCCGAGCGCCACCATGTACACCTCGCTGCTCTGCTTGCGGCTTGCCGGAGGGTGGTACATGCGGACGCTGCGGAACTTGGATTTGACGTGCATCCGGAACTCTTGGAAGTCCGCACCTTCGAAGATCTTGCAGACGAACACGCCGTCATTTTTCAGGTGACGCTCCGCAGCTTGCAAGGCGATCTCGCACAAGTGGACGCTGCGCGCTTGGTCCAAGTCGTAGGT
Source organism: Thermoplasmatota archaeon (assembly GCA_041630755.1). GTDB lineage: Archaea > Thermoplasmatota > E2 > JACPAO01 > JAHFTW01 > JBFKLD01. The sequence continues at coordinate 2,369 of JBFKLD010000033.1, read as the reverse complement.
GCCCGTCATGTCCGGCGCCATGTCCGACACCACCGCATCCAGCACATCGTGGCCGCCTTCGACAAGAGCATCGGCCAGCTTGTCCTGCACGGATGTCTTGGTGAAGTCGCCGCGCAGAAGCACTGCCCCTTCGATCGGGCGCGTGCGCTGCAAGTCCACGCCAGCCACGAAGCCTTCCGGACCCACAAGTTCCACAAGGACTTGTGTCCACCCGCCAGGAGCGCAGCCCAGGTCGGCCACGGCGTCTCCCTTGCGGATGACGTGGAAGCGATTGTGGATCTGCTTCAGCTTGTACGCGGACCGGGCGCGGTAGCCTTCGCGCTTCGCTTGCCGATGGAAGTGCTCACGGCGGCGCTCTTGGTACCAGCGGGTGCCCACGCGTCTTCCACTCCGTTCTTGTACTTCAGGGCAAGGGGTCCCGGTCGGGGGGGTTGGAGATGCTCCAGGTCCATTCCTCATCGCCGTGGGCGAGCACGACGTTGTTGGCGTACCTCCAAGTGGTGTCTTGGTCGAACGACGCTGCAAAGAGGCCCGTGTGGAACCCGATGATGCTGTTGCGTTCGATGTCCATGTGTCCGTCGCGGACGGACACGATGACGAGTCCCTTGGACCAGTCGTAACGTTGGCGGTCCAACTCGTCTTCCACGCCCTCGACCGCTGCGTTGGCATCGTCCGAGGCGCCATTGATGGCCGCCAGGATTGTCGGAAGCAGCGGCTCCGGGTCGTAGCAAAGGATGCCACAGGGATCGGTGTCGGGCATGTCTTGGTAGAGCAGGTCCGTCGGGTCCTGATCTGGCATGTCTTGGTAGAGCAACGCCGTGAGGTCCTGGTCAGAATTTGCCGCCACGTAGCTGACGGAGTTGTTCTCGAAGCGCATCTCCATCTCCTTCATGGAGTACAGCGCCACAGCGTTGTTTCCGAGGTTGCCAAAGTGGTACCAGATGTCGGGGCGCTCGTTCAGGACAATGTCATTCCGAAGGATGTCAAGCCATCCGTCGTTGCGCTCGGGGTGGATGTCGTAGGCAGTGCCGTTGATGACGCGTTTTCCTTGGTCGGCGTTGAACACATCCACCATCAAGTGGCCGACGATGCCATTGCGTTCCAGCAGGATCCAGGATTGGTGGCGGTGCGGATAGGCAAGGCTTGCCACCTGTTCGCTGTTGGCGACGGTGTCATCCCCGGCATGGTTGCGATCCTCGTAGCGCAAACCATAGCCCGCGGGGTCCCACACGATGTTGTCGGTGAAGGCGGCCGAGGTCCAACGGCGGCTGTGATTGTGGTGCGTCTCGGGGTTGCCGAAGCGGTCCAGCAGCAGTGTTCCGTTGGCATCGTAGAGGTACTTCTGGAACGGGTCGTTGCCGTGGTAATGGCTGTGCGGAGCGAAGAATCCGGCCCCGTGGTGGTGGCCGTGGTAGTCTAGGTCGATGCTGCCGTAGAACACGTTGTGGTGCATCCAGCCTTGGTTGAAGCCGTCGCCGTTGACAAGGCGCGCGTGCTGGTTGTCGTCCTCCGCGGTGGTCGCGTGCGTCACGGGGCGGTACACTTCGGTGCGGTACTTCGGCCCGACGATGTTGGAGCGGAATTCACCATCGTAGTGGCGGATCTGGCCGATGTATTGGATGACGTTGCTTTCCAAGAGACCGCCTGTCGCGTGACCGAGGCGGTGGTTGTTCTGGTTCACACGCAGGTCCGCAATCAGGTTGTGGTAGGCGTGGACACAGTCGCCGTTCCAGTCCAGAACCAGCTGTCCCACGCTGGCGGGCTCGGTCGGGACCTCTGCAAGGGCACCCAATTCGATGCGACTCCACAGGTCCTGGGCGAGCTCCTTGGGCATGGACCACGGGACCTTGTCGGTGGCCGCGTACGCGGTGTCAACGGGGCCGTAGATCATGTCGTCTGCATCAAACACGATCTGGTTCAACGACGCCCGCACGGGATCATAGAGCGGGTCGTACACGGATTCCATCAGGCGGGCCGTGATGGGGCTGGCCTGGTCGGTCAGTTGGCGCACTTGGAAATGCGTGGTGTCCCAGGTGCCGAACGTTTCGGCGATGAGCGCGTTGAAGCTTGGCCGCGTGGGCCAGTCAACCTGGTCGCGCGGGTCGTCCGGGATCAGCGACCAATCCGGCTCGGGGATCACGTCTCCATCAATGACGGTGGAGCGGCGTTCGTAGCCGATGACGTTGTCCCGCAGCACGATGCACTTGCTCGTGTCGCTGATGTCGAGATTGCCTTCGATCCAGTACCGCTCGATGACGTAGGGGTCCTCGGGCGTGCCGGAACCGGGGAACTGGGCCAATCCGGCGTCGTTCCAGATGTGGATGCGGTCCACGTAGGTGAATCCTGCCGGGCTGATGGCCGGCGCCACC
>JBFKLD010000032.1:0-9998 GCA_041630755.1 Thermoplasmatota archaeon | reverse complement strand
GGGGACGGTCACCAGCTGGTCCAGGATGTTGACGTGCTCCGAGCGCAGACCCGTGTCCTCGGGGCCAAAGACGAAGGCCACACGCGCGTCGACTTCGGTGATGCTCTCGGCCCAGTCGCGCACGTCCAGCGGCTTGCGCAGGAACCGGTTGTCCGCCTCGTTGACGCGGGCCGTGGTGCCCACGCTGATGCCGGTGCCGTGCAAGGCATCTTCGAGCGTGTCATGCACCTCTGCGTTGAGGAGGTTCTCCTTGGCGTGCACCGAGCGGCTGAGCGCTTCGTGGCAGTGGATGTCGCATCGGGGCTTGACAAACCGCAGGTCCACGGCTCCAAAGTTGGCCGCGCCGCGGGCAGCCGCGCCCACATTGCCTGGGTGGCTCGTTTCGACAAGGACCACAACGGGAGGTTCCACAAGCGCGGCCACCCATGGCGACGCATGAGGGTTTCGGGCCCACGACCCTTTAAGGACCGACCCAGTCTGGGGAACGCGTGAGCGAGCAAGCGGGCCCAAAGGACGTTCTCAAGACAGGCACAACCACCGTCGCCATCGCGTGCAGCGACGGCGTCGTGATGGCCACCGAGCAACGCGCCACCATGGGGCACCTCATCGGCCACAAGAACACCCAGAAGCTGTTTCCGGTGGACACCCACATGGCGCTCACCACGGCCGGCTTGGTGGGCGACGCCCAGATGCTTGCCCGCACGCTCACGGCGCAAGTGCAGCTCTACCGGTTCAAGCGCGACCGCCGCATGCCCGTCAAGGGCGCAGCGACGCTTCTGGCCAACATCCTCAACGGCAACCGGTACCAACCGTACTGGGTGCAATTGATCCTCGGCGGGGTGGACGACGACGGAGGGCACGTGTGGAGCCTCGACTCCGCCGGCGGCGCCATTCCGGAAGTGTGGACGACGACCGGCAGTGGCAGCCCGTTCGTGTACGGTGTCCTTGAGGACCGTTACACGGAGGGCATCAACGTCAAGGCCGGCATCGACCTCGTGATCCGGGGCTTGAACGCAGCCATGCGCCGGGACGCGGCCAGCGGCAACGGCATGGACATCGCGGTCATCGACAAGGATGGTTTCCGCAGCATTGACCAAGCCGAGATCCAGAAGCGCCACAAGGCGCTGAAGCTCCCCATGAGCTTCCACGCCTGAGGCCCTACCCCCGCCAAAGCAGGGTGCCCAAGCCAAGAAGCAGCAGCGGCAGCGCGACCGCGTAGCCCAACGGACGTCCCATCACGATGACCGCCACGATGGCGGCGGCAAACGGCACGACCGAGAAGGCGGCCCGCAAGCGGCGCCTGCGCATGGAGCGCACCTGGCGCTGGTGGATGCGGGCCTTGTAATTGCGCTTCACGCCGGCACCTGGCGCACGAGGCGGGCGCCGTGCGGGTCGACGCGGCCACGGAAGCATGGGCCGTGCCCTTCGAGCACGGCTTCGACGCGGTCGAGGTCGCCCGTGCCGGCCGAGATCCACATGGTGCTTCCCAGCATGCATTGACCCCATTGGACACCCTGCGGAAAATCCGCCCCGAGGCTCACCATGCGCGCAGGCATCAAGCCCAGCTTGTGGCTGAACACGGCACTCTCCGTGACGAGCTTGGACCATGCATCGGCGCGCCCCGCGTCCAGGATGCGATCCACTGCCGCATCGCCGTGCTCCCGCGTGCGGGCCCGCCAGGTATCCTTCTGGATGATGTTCTCGGTCGGCAGAGGATCGCCGAGAACACAGTACAGGAATTGGGTCGCCTCCGGGGCTTCGACGCGCATGGCCCAGCCGTGCGGCGGGCAGCCCGGCTTGATGCGAAGCTCGCCGCCGCCGTACCATGACCCGATGGCGTCGCCCAAGCCCGTGCCGTGCGTCACCTCCGCGGTGTGGGCTGCGTGCAATGCCTCTTCGGGCTCAAGGCCCAGCACGTCCGCAGCCGCCAGGCATGCGGCCAGCGTGCCTGCCGCACTCATGCCAAAGCCTTGGCCCACAGGCAGATCTAGCCGGATCTGGACCTGCAAGCCCTGGCCTGGAGCCAAGACCTCCAGCGCCGCCTCCGTGACTGCCCCGCCGGGCTTGCCGTTGACGACAACCGCTGTCTCGGGTGCCTGTTCGACAGTGGCCCAGGCGCCTTTGTCCACGCTCCAGCCAGCTCCGCGGCTGCCGCGCTGCAAAGGGTCCGTGCTGGCATCATGGACAGCAAAGAGCCCGCTGACGTGCCCTGGCGCGTACGCGTGGGTCATGCCTGCACCTGCGCGGCGGGCACATCGGTTGCCACCGTGTGCGCCACGTCGCGCAGGACTTTCTGCTTCGGCCCTTCGAGGGGGATGGTGCGCCCATCACGGGCCAGCAAGAGCACTGCCGTGGCGTCGGCTCCGAACGCTTCGTCGGTGTTGGCCACGATCCAGGACGCCCCGTACCGCTCCATGCGGCTGCGGGCGCGCGCCTCGAGCTCCTTGGCGTTGGACTCGGCCTTGAATGCGATGATGGTGCTGCTGGGAGCCGCCGCGTGGATGGCTTCGATGACTTTCCCCAGCGGCCGCAGCGGGATGCTGGCGTCGCCTTCGCTGGCCATCTTCTCGCCGTGCTCGATGGCAGCGTAGTCGTTGATGGCTGCCGGCATCCACACTTGGTCGAATGCGCTCAGGTCGGTGGATGCGACCAAGTCCATCAGTTGCGCGTGCGTTGTGAAGCGGGTTGGGGTGATGGCCGTGGGGCACGGCTCCGTTGTGACGCCATCCCACAGCTCCACATCGGCGCCGAGGCGCTCCAGTTCGAGGGAGAGGATGTGCCCGGTCTTGCCGCTGGCGCGGTTGGTGAGCACCCGCACGGGGTCAACAGGTTCGGCGGTGGCGCCCCCGACCACGAGGCACCGCTTGCCTGCCAGCGGCCCGCGCGTGCCTCGGCGGCCGGGCCTCTGCGCCAGGCGCTTGATGAGGGCATGCACGATGACGTCAATGTCCGCCAGCTTCGCCTTTTTCTCCTCATGCGCCGGCTCGATCCAGGTCACGCCCAGGCGCGTGCGCAGCGTTTCGGCGTGCTCTTCGACAATGGGGTGCTCCAGCATCGCTTCGTGCATGGCGGGAGCCACAAGCACGGGCACGCCCGTGCCAAAGGCCACCGTGGCGCAGGTGGTGACCACCGAGTCGTCGATGCCCAGCGCCATCTTGCTCACGGTGTTGGCGGTGGCGGGCGCGATGAGAAGCGCATCCGCTTGGCCAGGAACATCCCCCAGCAGGGCCACATGCTCCACGCCGCCCGAGAGTTTCGTGATGACGGGATTGCCCGTTCCGAAGTGCAAGGATTCGGGCGTGATGATGCCGCATGCCGCGTCGCTCATCACCGCGTGGACATCGGCGCCGTGGCGCACCAGCTCACGCGCCAATTCGACCGTCTTGACGGCAGCGATGCTGCCGCTGACGGCCAGGACAATGCGCTTGCCGGAAAGGTGGCTTGACGCGCTGCCGCGAATGTTGGCAATCGGGTGCACAGGCCCTTCAGGAGCAAAGCGCACGAAAACATGCCGGACGTGGCCGGAATCCGCTACGCCAGGGGGCACATCTTAAGGACACCTTCGGCGCGAAAGGAGGGTGTGCAGGTGCGCATCCACGAGTCTGAGCCCATTGCCGCCGCTGGCGCGCAAGTTGTCGCCGCATTCCCCAGTGTTGGCCTTGTGGCCACCATCGCGGCCAATTTCTTGATCGAACGCCTCGGCTTGCGTGAGGTTGGCACCGTGGATGGCCCCGAGTTCCCCACGCTGAGCGTGGTCCAGAACGGCGAGCCCTTGGCCCCGGTGCGCATCTACGCCGGCCAGGTGCGCAACCGCGACAACGAGATGCAGAACTTGGTGGTGTTCCTGAGCGAATTCCAGCCCAACCCGGACCTGGTGCGGCCCGTGGCCGAAGCCATCCTGGCGTGGGCCGATGAGAAGGACGCTGCCGTCGTGGTGAGCCCGGAAGGCATCGTCATGGACAAGGAGCCCGAGGGAGACGTGTTTGCCATCGGCTCGACCATGGCCACGCGCCAAGTGCTTCGCGACCTGGGCGTACCGTTGTTCCAAGAGGGCATCATCGCAGGCGTCACGGGCGTCCTTCTGAATCTGGGCAAGCGCAACGGCTTCGACGTCATCGGCATCCTCAGTGAAGCGCAGAAGGACTACCCCGATGCCCGCAGCGCCGCCACTGTTGTGGATGTCCTTGCGCAAGTCGTGGACGTCCAGCTGGACGTGTCCGAGCTCTTCGAGGAAGCCGCGGCGTTCGAGCAGAACATCGTGGACCGTGTGCGCCGCAACCAAGTCGCACCCCAGCCGGAGCGCAACAGCATGTACGGCTGAGAGCGCTACGGCTATCAGCGCGTGCCCCTCTTCGCCCCCTGATGGGAGTCCCCACGCGCGGCACGGCTGGCGCATTGGCCTTGTTTCCGATCACCGGCATCTTCGGTGCGCACCGCTACTACGTGGGCCGTCCGCAAAGCGGCATGACCTACGGCGTCTTGTCGGTGCTGATCATCGGATTGCCATTCACACTGGTGGCAAGCATCATCGAAGCGTTCCGCTTCTGGGGCATGAAGCAGAGCCGCTTCGAGAAGCTCTACGTGAACCGGATCCGCCAGACCCAGGAAGCCCCACCGCGCAAGCGCGTCGAGATTGGCACCACCAAATCGAAGGGAGCCACGGCGGCTCTTGGCATCTTCCTCGGGTTCCTTGGCGTGCACCGCTTCTACTTGGGCCAGCCCGCCATGGGCTTCGCGTTCATCGGGTTGACGCTCCTCTTCGGCATCGGCATCATCGTGGGCCTCCTCGATGGCCTGCGCTTCCTGTTCATGCCGCGTGACGCATTCATCGTCAAGTACGGCCGGCCCATCGAGGACTGATGGAATTCGCCGCCCTGGCGGACCACTTCGACCGCCTCGACAGCACGACGAAGCGGCTCGAGATGACGCAGATCCTCGTCGAAGCCCTCGAGGAAGTGGATCCCGACGACATGGAGGTGTTCGTGCGGCTCTTGCAAGGAAAGGTGCGCCCCGACTGGGAGGGCGTGGAGCTGGGGCTCGCCGAGAAGATGGTGCTGCAGGTGCTCGCCCGCGCCGCGGGACTGGACACCAAGAAAGGGGGCGTCGAAGAAGCCACGAAGGTCTACCACGACGCCGGCGATCTGGGCCTGGCTGCGGAGCGGCTGCTTGCCAAGAAGCAAGGCGCGGCGCAAGTGGGCCTCATGGCATTCGGCAACGACGAGCCGGATTCGCTGACGCTTCGCCAAGTGTACGACCGTCTCGTGTCCATCGCCACCGCCAGCGGTGCCGGCAGCCAAGAGGACAAGCAGCAACGGCTCTGGAAGCTTCTGACCGACGTGGGCCCACGCGAGGCCCGGTACGTCATCCGCACCGTCACGGGCCGACTCCGCCTGGGCGTGGCTGACATGACGTTCTTGGACGCCTTGGCGGCTTGGCACATCGGGCGCGGCGTGCGAAGCGTCACCGAGATGACCGAGGAGGAGCGCGCCGAGCACGAAGGGCTTCGCAAGCGCCTCGAGCACGCCTTCGACTTGCAAAGCGACTTGGCGGTGGTCGCAGCGACGCTGGCACGCGAAGGTCCGCAAGCGGTGGAGGCGCTTGGCGTCGTCCACGGGGTGCCGCTTCGCCCCATGGCCGCAGAGCGCCTGAAGACCCTCGGGGAGATCCTGGAGAAGCACGGCACGTCTGCTCTGGAGTACAAGTACGACGGCCTGCGCATCCAAGCCCACGTGTCCGCTGACCCGAACGTTCCGGTCAAGCTCTTCAGCCGCCGCCTCGAGGACCTGACGGACCAATTCCCTGACGTGCAGCAGCAGCTTCGCGAGGCATTTCGCGGCACATCCGCCATTGTCGAAGGCGAGTGCGTGGCCGTGGACCCCGAAGGACGCATGCGCCCGTTCCAAGACATCAGCCGACGCCGTGGCCGCAAGACCGGCCTCGGGGAGGATGCCCGCCAGGAAAGCAGCCTCGCGGAAGGCGCCACCACCGCGACGACCGTCATGGATGAAGTGCCCGTGGCGGTGTACCTGTTCGACTGCATGGCCGACGGCCAAGCGATCCTTGATCTGCCGTACATGGACCGGAGGGCGCGCATCGAATCCATCTTTGCGTTGAACCCCCGCGTGCAGCTGAGCACCATGGAGGTGTGCGACGACGAAGCGGGCATGGAGTCCTTCTTCCAGCGCGCCGTGGCCGACGGCGCGGAGGGCGTGATGTGCAAAGCGCTGGATGCCCCCTACAAGGCCGGCAACCGCGGCTTTGACTGGATCAAATTCAAGACCGACTACACCGAGGAATTGGTGGACACGATGGATCTGGTCGTTGTCGGCGCCTTCGTGGGCCGCGGCCGCCGGGCAGGCTGGTACGGCGCCCTTCTGATGGCGACGTACGACCCCGACACCGGCACGTGGCCGACCGTGTGCAAGCTGGGAACGGGCTTCGACGATGCCACCCTCATGAGCCTCAAGGAGCGCTTCGCCGCCCACCAAGTGGATGCCAAGCCGAGCGAAGTCATCACGGACATGGAGGCAGATGTCTGGTTCCGCCCCGCAACCGTCATGGAGGTCCAGGCGGCGGAGCTGACCATCTCCCCCGTGCACAAGACGGCCCTGGGCCGCTACCGGAAAGACGCAGGGCTTGCCGCGCGCTTCCCCCGCTTCAGCGGACGCTGGCGCGACGACAAGGGACCCGAGCAGGCCACGACGGTGGACGAGATTGCCGCGATGTTCGAATCGCAGACGAAGTGAAAGGGGCCCCGGGCGGTGAGCCGCCGCCCGGGTTGGTGAGCCGCATCCAATGGACGCATGAAGGTGACCCCGCGCCGATGAGCACGGGGGGTGAGCAATCCGTACTGGGCCCCCATCTGTATATGAGGCGCCGCGATGGCGCCGTGAAATGAGGATCCCACTTCACGGGGGCATCGACGCGGCAGGCTATCCGTAGCGTGCCTGCAAGCCTTCCATGCCTGTGCCATCGAATGCTTGGATGAGTGCCAGCGAGCCATCAACAATCGTGGTGAATCCAGCCTCGAAGTTGGCGCGGCCGCCAACATATGCGTACACGTAGTCCACGGTGTCGCCCGGCCGGTGGTATTCGGGGTAATCGGCGGCGTGGCGGCCCCCGGCAAAGCGGTAGATGGGGATGCCCGCGTCGCGGAAGCGCCGCTCGTCGGAATTGCGGTCATGAGTGTCGAGGACCTCGACTCCAGATTCCGGGTATCCCAACCCATCCATGACCATCTGGGCAAAGGGCTGGAGCCGGGGCACAAAGTCTGCCCCACCCGTCATGACGTACATCTTCCACGGGTGGCCCGGCCAGTTGATGCCGGTCATGTCGTAGCCGAAGGCGATGTCGTAGACAAATGGCTCGTCGCCTTCCATGATGTCCGCCACGTAGGCCTTGCTCGCCTCGAGCCCCTGCTCCTCGGCGTCGAAGAAGATGCATGCCAGATCCCGCTCCAATTCGACTTGCATGAGCGCCTTGCAGATGTGGAACGAGGCCGCCACGCCGCTTGCGTCATCGTACGCTCCCTCGATGGTGGTCGCCACGGTGTCGAAGTGGCTGACGAGGCCAATGCGCGGGCGCAGCGCGTCCGTGGAGCTGCCGGGCTTGACGCCCACGATGGCCGCCATGTCCACGGGTTCTTCGCCCGTGCCGCACACGCCGCGCGCACAGGCCGGGTAGTGCCGGATCTCGACGTCGAGGCCGATGGATTCCAGCTCCTCGATCAAGAAGGTCCGGGCATCCGTGTTGGCGGGCAAGTACGCGTCACGCTTCTGGTAGGCGGTGGAGAAGTGCTCCCACCAGTCCACGGCCCCTTCGACGTCCCAATCGACGCTTCGCCACAGGGGCTCTGGCGGGTCCTCTTGGGTGCCGACGCAGCCGGCGATCATCGGAAGCAGCAGAAGCAGCGCAACACGCATCATGCGCGCACACCCCGCGGGTGGCTTGAACCCTATGCCTCCAAGAACCCCTCTCCCCCTCGACCCTTCGTGGGCACTGTCAAGCGGACCATGCGCGTCATCGCAGGGACCATCTGGGTGTACAGCTACGCAAGCATCGCCGCCTTCCTGGCCATGGCCTTGGTGCCAGGCGTGCTGGTGGCGCGCTGGGGCTGGAGCCTTGATGCGCCTGCGTGGGCCGGACCCGCGTCGGGTATCCTGGACCTGTTCATCGGCTTGTACTGGAGCGTCGTCGGCTTCTTCACGTTCGGGTTGAGCCTGATGATCGTGAACGTGCTCATGCGCAATCTCTTCTTGCACATCCTCCGCTGGAAGCCCCACACGGGCGCCACGCCCATCCACAGCTTCCGCATCTGGTACTGGTACAATCACAACGGCCTGGTCTTCGCCTTCAACACGGTCTTCGGCCGCTTCGCCCGCCTCACGAACGTGTACAACTGGTACCTGCGCGGCATGGGCGCAAAGATCGGCAAGAACGTCGTCTTCAACACGCAGCACGTGTACGACCTGGACCTCATTGAAGTTGGCGACAACGTTGTCATCGGCGCCAACGCCAGCATTCTTGGCCACGTCGGCGAGAAGGGACGCCTCGTGCGGGAAGCGGTCAAGATCGGCAACAACTGCACGGTCGGCCAGTACACCAACATCTTCCCGGGCGTCACCCTTGGCGACAATTGCCACGTGGGCGCCATGAGTCTCGTCCCCAAGGGCAGCACCCTCGACGCCAACGCCGTCTACGGCGGCGTGCCGGTGCGCAAGATCAAGGACCTGGCCCCCGACGAGCGAGCCACATCCAACGACGTCAGCGCGACGACGGGCGACAATGCGGCGTGAATTCCTGATCCCGCTGCTGCTTGGCGTCCTGGTGGCCATCGCCCTTGGCTTCCTGACGGCACCAGACCCGCCCGCGCCGGAGCCCGAAGTGCGCATGGACGCAGTGTTCCCGGTGGCCTACGTGCCCGAGAACCGCACGGCCGCGGTGCTGCTCGTGGAGCGCGGCACCCGACCCGACAATGTGACCGTCATGGACGCCAACGGCACGCGCACCCAAGACCTCACGTGGGGCAAGAGCCGCGTGGCGCTCGTGCCCATCCGCGGCGCCGGCCTGGTGCTTGACCGGGAGCAAGTGCTCGTGGATGCCCGCGTCGAGAAAGGCGCCGGCTTGTTCGACGGCGGCACCGACCGCATCAAGGCCACCATCTACGTCTTCGACGAAACCGGGCTTCTGGTGGCCACCAACGCCCCCTTGCACGAGCGCAACCGCTTCGAGGTGAGCGGCGACTTTGCCGAGATTGGCGACCCCTGGTGGTACATGGGCGAAGGCAAGGCCCCCAACGGGACGGCGGAGCTGCCCTTCTTCGGCCCGCGCATCCGGCAAGAGATGGCCGGTTTGCCCGTGGGTGGCGTGACAGCAGCTTACGTACCCGACCACCCCTACGCATGGGCCGTCGGCCCCGTGCACATCACGGCCCGCATCGAAGCCATCGCCTAGCGAAGTCTTTTCGCCACACGGCGGACTGCGACACCTGATGAGCCTGCCCGCCGCCGAGCGCAGCATGCAAGTGGAATACGCGATCCGCGACGTGGTCTTGCCCGCGCGGGCGCTCGAAGCCGAAGGCCATGAGGTGCTCAAGCTCAACATCGGCGACCCCATCCCGTACGGCTTCCAGCCGCCGCAGCACATGCTGGATGCGTTGGCTGCTGCCGCAGCGGCTGGCTACAACGGGTACACGAGCAGCGAAGGAGACCCAGAGCTGGTGGATGCCATCGTCCGCCGCGAGAAGCGCCGCAACGGCGTGGACTACGAAGCCAGCGACGTTGTCGTGGGCACCGGCGTCACGGAAGTCCTGCAGATGCTCCTGGGCGCAAGCGTCGTGCCGGGCGATGAAGTGCTGATCCCCGGGCCCGCGTACCCGCCGTACGATTCGCTTGTCAAATACTTCGGGGGCACACCGGTGCACTACCGGACCATCGAGGAAGAAGACTGGCAGCCGGACATGGATGATGTGCGGGCCAAGATCTCGGACAAGACCAAGG
>JBFKLD010000031.1:0-10001 GCA_041630755.1 Thermoplasmatota archaeon | reverse complement strand
TGCTGACGGCGGTGGCCGGCGTGATTGTGTGGCTCTGGGCCGCACCGTCGGCGACCACGACCTCCCCTGAAAGAAGCTGGGTCGTGACCGTGACGCTTCCGACGGCTTGGCTGCCGCCCACGTACGCCGTCACATCAATGGTGCCAGAGGGATCGAGCGTCAAGCCTCGCTCGAGGCTCGGCTCCAGCATCCATTCCCACGTGTTCGTGCCGCCCGTCAACGCGTTGCCGCTGCCCATGGCCGTGTCGTCGCCGCCGTCCGGAAGCGTGTCCATGAATCCAAGGAATTCGTCGGACCCCGTGCCGTGGGCGTACAACGTTGCCACGTCCACGCTGGGGTGGGGTGCCGCGGCCGCGGGGACAATCAAAAAGGTGGCGAGCGCGAGGGCCCACAAGAAACGCATAGCGTCGGCGAAGCCTGCATGGCCTTAGCCGTTTGGCGAAAGTCAGCGAGCGCTCCCCATGCGGCGAGGGTTGCACTCTGCTCCATCCCTTTCGGGCCCCGCCGAAGCGGACGCGCAGGTTTGTCCCTTGCCACTGCCGAAGCAGCCTCAGGTTCAGTACCCCGTAAGGCAGACGACGAGTAGCCGCGTCGTCTCCTGTGCGATGGAGGCCCTTGCGCCGAAGCACAAGTGCGTACCTCTACCTTGGTTGCCGCAGTAGAAAGAGTTGCCGCAAGGGGAGAAAGGCCGCGGGTTCTTCCACTCGAGGCGACGCGCAGGCGGGGGATGGCCCAAGGTTTTCATCCGCCACGCGTCTTCATGCGCATGCGGTGGCTCCTGGTGCTTCTGGCAGCGCTCCTTTGCGCAAGCACCGCGCAGGCGCTCGACTGGTGGGCCGCCGACTTGCCAGGCCACAGCACGGAGACCGTCTACAGCGGCACCATCGTGGCCACGAACACCGGCACGGCATCGGAGACGGTGACCATCTACCAAGGGGGCTCGGCGACGATCGTGGCGACATTGACGGTGCCCCCCCTCGACTCGGCGACATGGCAGATGCCGCTTGCGGACCGCATCGACTTCACGCAGCAGACCACGCGGGGCGCGTACCGCGTCGAGACCTCCGACCGCGTCATCGTGGCCTCCTTCCACCCCATCGACAATTCCCCCAAGAACGACGCGTTGGCGGTGCTGGACCAGGAGCGCCTCGGGCGCGATTACACCATCTCCACGTTCGCCACGGGGCGGGCCGAAGCCACGTGCCGCGAGACGTGCCGCAACTTCGTGACCATTGTGGGCACGGCGAGCACAAGCGTGACCGTGGCACCCACCTCGGCGACGAATGCGGGCGGATCGGTGCCTGCCATCCCGGCAGGCGGCACCTACACAACGACCCTGGCGCGGGGCGAAGTGCTGCACATCGAAGCCACCCACGACCTGACCGGCACCACCGTGCGCGCCACGGACCCCGTGGCTGTGTTTGCGGGCATCGCATGCCTTGGGTTGAACGTGGGCTCATGCGACCAAGTCAGCGAGCAGGTGCTTCCGGAGGCCTTGCTCGGGACGCGGCACGTCGTGTGCAGCCCCGCCAGGCACTGGAACAACATGGACGAGATCCGCGTGATGGCCGTCACAGGCGCCACGACCGTGACGGTCCAGCCAGGCGGTGCCACGTACAGCCTCACCGGCGCGGGGGATTTTGTGGACTTCAACATCACCGATCACGTCGTGGTCTCTTCGACGAGCCCGGTGCTCGTGTCGCAGTTCTACCGCATGGGAACGGCGGGGTGGCAAGGCGACCCGAGCATGCTCATCCAGCCGGCCACGGACCTGTACCTGGATTCGCTCAGCTTCATCAGCCCGCGCGGCGACGGTCTTGGCCGTCCGGCGTGGCAGACCTTTGCCTATGTGCAAGCCCCCCAAGGAACCACGTTCTCGCTGGACGGCGGCCCCGCAGCCAGCCTCACGGAGCCCATTGCCGGCACCGGCTTTGCATGCGAGCGTCTCACCACGGGCTTCGGCACGCACCACCTGAAGGCGTCGGCGCCGATGAGCGTGCAAGTGTTCGGGTTGGCCAGCCCGACCACGTACGCCTACAACGGCTTCGGGGTCTTCACGACGGATTTCACCTGGACCGAGGTGTGCGTCGGCGAGCGCACGCGCTTCTTCGATCAAAGCACGCAGAAGAACAGCTTGGCCGGTTGGGCGTGGGACATGGGAGACGGCAGCACCGCGACGGGGGCGAACCCTGAGCATCGCTACCGCAGCCCGGGAACCTACAGCGTGACGATGACGACCACGGACAATTGGGGCCGCAGCCGGAGCGTGAACCACGCCGTGGACGTTCTGTTTTGCAACGAGCCCCCGCAGCTGTACACCTACGACGTGAGCGAGTACGCGTGCCGTGCTCTTCAGTTCCATGTGCCCGCCGTCGATCCAGACGGGCAGCGCCTCATCTACCGATTCGATTGGCCGGACAAGCCGGCGGGCGTCAAGATCCAGGACGGCTTCGTGGATTGGAGCACGCATGCGACGCCGGGCGTGTACGGACCCATCCATGTGAACGTCACCGACCCCTATGGCCAAGGCGATGAGGGTTCATTCGTCATCGAGCGGCTTGTGTGCCCAGAGGAGCAGGGGCCCAGCAACGCCGACAGCGATGGCGACGGCATTCCGGACTCCCATGATGCGTGCCCCAGCGACGCCGAGAACGGCTGCAACCCGCAATCCGCGTCCTGCTCGGAAGGCCGAGTGCTTTGGGCGCAAGGTGTGCGGGACACGACGGGCCTGGTGGAAGTGACCTGGAATGGCACGGCGGAGTGCCCGGGCGTCTACCTTGTGTTCAATGAGACAAGCCTGCTTGCCCGCGTGGCCGAGGCGCCTTGGGTCGCGCAGGTGGAAGGCGAGACGCTCTACGTCCAATGGTCGCGCGCCGTGGCCCCGTTGGATCGCGACAAGGCCATGCGCGTCGTGCTGACGTGCTGCGTGGAGCCCATCCAGGCCGGCAGCCAGAACGCCACCACGCGGGACGACACGGTCTCCGGCACGAAGGGATCATGGGCGCAGGCTCCGGAGCCCCAAGACACGCCGTGGCCGCTGTGGCCGGCCCTCATCTTCCTCGCTCTGGTGCGGCGGCGCTGAGGCCCACCTTTTTCATCGGGACGCTTTGGCCGCCCCCATGGCACCTGGAAAGCGGGACTACTACGAGGTCCTGGGTGTCGCCCGGGACGCTTCCGCCGACGAGATCAAGAAAGCGTACCGCAAGCTGGCGATCAAGCTGCACCCCGACCGCAACAAGGAGGCCGACGCCGAGGACCGGTTCAAGGAAGTCAGCGAAGCCTACGCCGTGCTTTCCGACGGCGAAAAGCGCCAACGGTACGACCAATTCGGGCACGCAGGCATCGACCAGCAGTACAGCTCCGAGGACATCTTCCGCAACGCCGACTTCGGCGACATCTTCCGCGGCATGGGCGGCTTTGGCAGCATCTTCGACATGTTCTTTGGCGGCGGCCAGCAAGGACCGCGCCGCGGCCGCGACATGCAGCTGCGCCATTCCATCACCCTCGAGGAAGCCTTCAAGGGCCTCGAGGCAGACCTGTCGTACTGGCGCCTTGACACCTGCAGCACCTGCGATGGCTCCGGTGCCGCGCCGGGGGCCAAGGTGGAAAGCTGCTCGACGTGCGGCGGGCAAGGCCAAGTCCAGCGCCAGCAGCGCACGCCGTTCGGAGTCATCAGCCAAGTGGGCGCCTGCCCAGACTGCAACGGCCAAGGCCGCACCGTGGACACGCCCTGCGGCGACTGCCACGGCTCCGGGCACGACCGCACGAAGACCGAAGTGACCGTCAAGATCCCCGCGGGCATCGACGACGGGCAGACGCTGCGCGTGCCGGGCAAGGGCGAAGTCGGTGGCCGCGGCGCACCCCACGGCGACTTGTACGTCGAAGTCCAAGTCAAGCCCCATGAGCAGTTCCACCGCGACGGCGCGGACCTTCTGACCGAGCTTCCGATCAGCATCCCGCAGGCAGTCCTTGGCACCCAAGTGGATCTGGAGACCCTCGATGGCAGCGTGGAGCTGACCGTGCCCGCGGGCAGCGAGACCGGCAAGGTCCTGCGGCTGCGGGGACGTGGCATGCCGTACCTGCGCGGATCTGGCCGCGGCGACCTGCATGTGCGCTTGCGCGTGGTTGTGCCGAACAAGATGAGCGACAAGGCCAGATCCTTGTTCGAGGAATTGGCCGAAGAGCTGGACGTGGACGTCCAGAAGTCCCGCAAAGGATTCTTTGACTTCCTGCGAAACTGAGCGGGCAAACGGGGATTCATTTCCCCAACGTGACCCCAAGGCTTAACCCGCGCCAGGTGGCTCCAACACTGATGAGAGCCCTTGCGGTCCTGTTGGCCATCTTGGTGCCCCTTGCGGGGTGCGTCGAGCCAGCGCCGCAAGTGCCCACAGGCCAGATTGACGGCGCCGTGCTGGATCAACTGCTCAATCCCTACGGCGACGTGGAGGTCCAACTGGTCGGCACGGACATGCGCGACTCGACCAATGCCCTGGGCGGATTCACCTTCCGCGACGTCCCGGTGGGCGCCTACATGATCAAGGTGACCATCGAAGGCGTCGGCGAAGACACGCAAGGCATCGCCGTCGCAGCGGGTTTCACCAGCCGCATCGTCCTCCAAGTCGCCAAGCCTCCGGCGACCTACGACTACACCACCCACCTGTCGCACAAGGGACAGGATGCCTTTGGCGCCCCCGCGACCGAGTGCCTCTCGTGCGCCTGGCACACCCAGCTCAACGAGCGGCGCCCCGACCATGTGCGCCTGCACGCCCAATGGGAGAGCCAGAACGTCCAAGGAAAGAGCGCGGCGGCCACCATGGCCATCATCGAGCTGCGGGACGAAAACGGCCACCTGCTTGCCAAGTTGGAGGGCCAGAGCCCTCTGGAAGCACGCCTGCGCGGCAGCGACATCCCGGCCAGCGCCGACGCGCTGCGCGTCCGCGTGCTCATGCACCCAGACAACCAGGTTCCACACCCGGGCGTCGAAGTGGAGACCGCGCTCGACCTCTACTACGGCACAGAGCTGTGAAGGGGCCTCTGGCGCAGCCCTCGCGGCCGGACGGTTCATAAGGAGAACCGGTGTCGCGCGACCGTGGCCCTCTCGAGGCGCGACGTCGACCAGCTCAGTGCCCGCATGGGACGTGACAACGTCCTGACTTCGCAGGCTGACCGCATCGTGTACAGCACGGACATCGGTAGCCCACCGGCCATCGTGGACATGCTCGTCAAGCGCACCGCCGACGCCGTCGTGCGCTGCCACACGCTCGAGGATGTGCAGACCGCCATCCGGTTCTGCCGGAAGCGCCGCATCCCGATCACGCCCCGCGCGGCGGCCACGAGCGCCCTCGGCGGCGCCGTCCCCAAGCGCGCCGGCGTTGTGCTGGACCTGACCCCGATGCGCAAGGCATGCACCATTGACGAGGCCACCGCCACCGTCACCGTGGATGCCGGCATGAAGGTCTGGGACCTGCAAGAGAAGCTGCTGGCCGTCGGCCTCGAGCTTCCCGTGTACCCCACCAGCGGCCTCGCTGCCACCATCGGCGGCTTCGTGGCCATGGACGGGCACGGCATCCACGCCACGCGCGCCGGCAACATCGGCAAGCACGTGGTGGCCGTGGAAGGCGTTGGCGCAGATGGCGAAGTGTTCCGCCTGCGTGACGCCGAGCAATTGGACTTCGTGCTCGGCCTCGGCGGCAGCACGGGCGTCATCACCCAAGTCACGATCCAGTGCATGGAGGCCACGACGGACAAGCCCGTCCTCGTGGCCGGCACCAGCACCCGCAGCGTCCAGAAGCTCATCGAGGAGGCCACGGCCAAGTTCTCGCTGAAGCACGTGATGCTGCGCAACGCCGACTTCTTCGAACTGCGCAAGGACGCCCTCGGCGAGCGCAAGAACCCTCTGGGCGGCAAGAACGGCGTGTTCCTCGTCTTCCCGGAGCCTGCCTACGCGGGCGCCAAGGATGCCCTGGAAGCCATGGCCAAGCGCCTCGGCATGGACATCCTGGACGACAAGACGGCGGATGCCGAGTGGAAGGAGCGCTTCTACCCCATCAAGGCCAAGCGCATGGGCCCGAGCCTCGTGGCCGGCGAAGTGTTCGTCCCCGTCGAGAAGCTCCACACGTACCTCAAGCGCCTGCGCGAAAAGTCGTACATGAAGCACCTCAGCGCGGAGGGGCACGTCACGGACGACGGCCGCGTGTACTTCTTCATCTTCACTCTGGACGACGAGCGCCGCCCTGCCTACCCGGCCGGTTGGGGCACCAGTGCATTGATTCTGAGCCTGGCCAAGAAGCTGGGCGGCAAGGCCTACCACAGCGGCGTCTGGCTGCAGTGGGAATCCAAGAGCGTCTTCGGCGCCAAGCGCTACAAGAAGCTCAAGGACCTCAAGCGCCAGACCGACCACCGCAACCTCATGAACCCCGGCATGGTCTTCCCGCTGCCGGCTCCGGTTCCTGAATTCATCCACAAGGCTGCCGTGGCTGGCCCCGTGCCCGCCCCGAGCCTTGGACTGCAGTTGGCCGCAGGCAACCCGATGCTTATCATGATGGGTCAGTACGGCCGCCACCGCATCCACAAGACGACGCCGATGAAGGCCGTTGATGTGGCGGGCGACATGGCACGCGGCGGCGACATGGGCATGGCCAGCGACCTGATCTGGGGCGCCGACCTTGCTTCCCTGCAGGCCATCCCGAACCCCGGCGACTTGCCGATGACCCAGACCGTGCGCGGCAAGCTCGTGCTCGCCAAGGCCTTCGCGGCTGGAAAGATCGCGGACCCCTGGGCCGTCAAGGACGCCCTGGACATCGCCGATCCGGACCCCGCCGAAGCGACCGTGGCACCCGAGTACAAGGAAGTCCAGGAAGTCCTGGATGCCTTCCGCCGCACCGTGACGGCGCGCGGCGTCGAGCTTGAAGTCAAGGCGGTCGAGATTGTCGAAGAAGTCGTCGAAACGGCGGACGCCGGCGGCGAATCCAAGGACACGGAGATGTCCAAGGAAGAGATCCTCGCCATGGCCAAGGAGACCCCCGAGGCCGAGAAGGCCTGGGTGCTGGCGGCGGACTGCATCGTGTGCAACGGCTGTGAAGCCGCCTGCCCGACGGCCGCGGCCATCGTCACGGACATCGCCCGCGTGGACCGCGACTTGTGCATCGCCGATGGCGGCTGCTTCGACGCGTGCCCGACGGGTGCCATCCGCCCCGGCGCCGAGGACGAAGGCCAGAGCGCGGGTTGGCCGGAAGGCTCCCGCTTGGCTGGCAAGTTCGGCGTGTGAACCGGCGGCTGCTGCGGCTTTGGCCCCTGGCTCTGGGGCTGAGCCTTGCCGTGGCGGCAGCGTTTCTGATCGTCGGCCAATGGCGTGGCGCGGACCTGCGTGAAGCAGCCGCAAGCGTGGATTGGCGCGTCGTGCCCCTTGCGCTTGGCTTGCATGTGCTTGCCCACGTGTTCTGGGGCCTGCGAGTCTCCACCCTTGGGCGCACAGCCCCTCTTGCCAGCTGGCGCCTCGTGACGGCCGGAACGTTCGGGGGCGCCGTGACGCCGGGCCGCATCGGGGGCGAGGGTGTCAAGCTCGGTCTGCTGGTGCGTGGAGGCATGCCCGGAGCCAAGGCCACGCAGCTGCTCTTGGCCGACCGGGCGCTCGACTTGATCTTCTTCATCCTGATGGGGCTCGTGGCTCTGCTGGCATTGCCGGCCATCTACGGAGGGCTTGGCACGGAAGCGGCCTTCTTCGCGGGACTGGGCACCGCAACGCTTGCGGGGTTCACGCTGTTTGTCGGCCTGAGCTTGGCGGCACCCAAGGCGACGGGGCGCATCGTCCACGGACTTGCCGTGGCGGGGGCACGCGTGGTGCGAAAGCCTGCGCCTGTCCTGGAAGCCAAAGCGGAAGAGTTCGTGCGTTCCGTGCGCCAGGGATTCCTCGCGCTGCTGGGGGCCGCGCCGTGGCGCCTCGTGCTGGCCGTGGGCCTCACGCTGGCCAACTGGATGGCGGAGTATGCTGCGCTCTGGGTCTTGCTTCGCGGATTCGGCATCGAGCTGGCCTACCCCGCAGTCTTCTTGGTCGGCATCATCGTGACGCTCATCTCCAACATCCCCATCACGCCCGGGGGCACCGGCGTCGCGGAAGCCACCGCGCTTGCGCTGCTTGGACCCATTGGCGCCGGCCCTCTTCTGGTGGTCTTGTGGCGTGCCGTGGCGTACCAATATGACTTGATGGTCGGCGGCGCGGTGGCCGTGCACGCGTGGCGAAAGCCAAGCTGGTTCTAGGCGAGCGCGGCCATCCGGGACAACGCTTCGCGCAGCCTGTCTTCGCTGGTGGCGTAACTGATGCGCAGGTGCCCGGCGCCCGCGGTGCCAAAGGCGTCGCCGGCGGTGGTGGCTACGTGGGCCTTGACCAGAAGCTCCTCGGCCGTGACGGGGGCCTTCGGGAATGCGTAGAACGCGCCCTTGGGGGACGCGCACTCCCACCCCAACTCTGCCAAGCCGTCCAGCAGGATCTTGCGTCGAGCGCGGAAGGCTTCCTTCATCGTCTCCACCGCGTCCATGGGCCCGGTGAGTGCCGCCACGGCCCCGTACTGGGCGAAGCTGGTGATGTGGGTGATGCTGTGGCTTTGCAGCTTGTTGATCTGCTTGAACGCAGGCTCCGGCGCCACGAGCCAACCAGTGCGCCACCCGGTCATGGCAAACGACTTGCTAAGCCCATCCACCGTGATGGTGCGGTCGAAGCCGCCGTCGAGGCTCGCGGGGCTCACGTGCGTTCCCTCGTACAGGATGTCTTGGTAGATCTCGTCCGAGATGATCCACAAGTTGTGGTCCTCGGCCAGCTCTACAAGGCCGCGCACGTCGTCGGGCGTGTTGATGCCGCCCGTCGGGTTGCTGGGGCTGTTGAGCAAGAGCACGCGCGTCTCGGGGGTGATCGCCTCCGCCACCGATTCGGGCGTCATGCGGAAGTCGTCCTCTGCGCGCTGTGCCACAGGAACAGGCGTCGCGCCAGCCCAATGGACCATGGGCCCGTAGCTGACCCATCCAGGGTCCGGCAGGATGACCTCGTCGCCCGGGCCGGCCAGTGCCTGGAGCGCCATCATGACCGCCTGCTTGGTTGGCGTGGCAAGCACATGGCTGGCCTCGCAAGCAATCCCGTTGCGGTGCTGCGTGAAGGACGCGATGGCGGCGCGCAACTCGGGGATGCCTGGGCCGGGCGTGTAGTGGGTGTGGCCGTCGTCCAAGGCTTTCTTGGCCGCCTCGCGCACATGGGGCGGCGTCGGGAAGTCTGGCTCGCCGACGGACAAGCCGATCACGTCGTGACCTTCGGCGCGCAGCGCAGCCGCCTTGGCGGCCATGGCCACCGTCGCACTGCCCTCAATGGACGCCATCCGGGATGCAAAGCGCACAGCCGTCCATCCAGCAGGCCCCCATAACGGCTGGGGTCAAAAGGGGCAATCGGCCCTGGGGTGTCCCTTTTGGCCTCTGGCGGACAATGTCCCTTGTTGCTCTACAGCCACCTCCATTTCGAAGAGAATGCGCCATGGCCGGTCATCCAGGCGGCACTCGACGCCTTGCCGGACACGCTGTGCGTCATCGACAAGGAGGGACGCGTCGTGCTGGTCAACGAATCGTGGCGCGAATTTGGCCGGCGCAACGGATACGCGGACCCATCCTACGGGGTGGGCACGAACTACATTGACCAATGCCACCAAGCCACGGCCAACGGCGACCCGCTGGCGGGGGATGTGCTGGACGGCATCTACGACCTGAAGCGCGGCAGCGCAGCGAATTTTGAGATGATGTATCCCTGCCACGGCCCCATGGAGGACCGCTGGTTCCGGCTGCGCGGCCGGCGCATGGGCGATCTGATCTTGCTCGTCCACGAAGATGCGACGGCGCAAGTCCACGCAGACAATGCCGCCCGCAGGATCGCCCGGCGTCTCGATGCCTACAGCACGGCCGCGGGGTTCATTGCGCTGCGGGCCGTGCCCATGGAGCTTGACCGCATCGCCAACGCGGTCTTCGAC
>JBFKLD010000030.1:0-10099 GCA_041630755.1 Thermoplasmatota archaeon | reverse complement strand
GTTCAGCGATGGCCGGGTCCACTTCCGTCACGGGGGGACGGATGGGCACGTCGGGGCGCAAGTCGCACGTGTCTTGCTTGAAGTTGGACCAGCGCTCACGAAGCTCCGCGCGCTTTTCGTGCAGGTCCTCAATCTTCTCCAGGAGCTTGTCTTGCGCGGCCTGGATGCGCTCCAGCTTCTTTTCGAGGTCTTCGTCGTCGGGCGCAAACGTGCCCGTCACGGCCACATTTTGGCCGCCCGCGGTCGTCTCGTAGGTGATGTCGTACTCTTGGCCGATGGCTTCGCGCACGCGCTTCTCGGCAAACTCGAGGACCACGACGCGGTGCTCGAGGCCATCAATGGCGTGGTTGATGCGCCAGGCAATGCGCTTGGCGGCGACGTGGGCCGCGCGGCACTTGGCGTCATCGCAGCGCACATCATCGGGGTGGTCACGGCAGTACGCATACACGTCCTTCAGGCGGTCGCAGCGAGCGTTGTCAGGGTGCTCCTGGCACCACTTGCTCAGGCGGTCTTTGAGGCTGGGCGCGTCGTAGGGGACGGGTTGGGGGTCGGTGGCAGGTGTCGGTTCTTGGGCCGCGGCCGGGACCATTGCGATCAGGGCGGCGACCAATAGTGCAGTCGTCTTCATGGTTGTCTCCTCCAGGGACGAACCAGGATCGGCGTTGAAGGCTATTTGAGGGGCGCCGGACGGTTGTCGAACAGACGTTGCACGATGCTCGAACGGTCGCCAGATGTGTGCGTTCGAGGAACCCACGGGCACTCCGGGCGGCTGCGGGCGGCAGCGGGCGGCTGCGGGAGGCGGGGCGGGTGCCCGCGCAAGGAGCCTACAGCTGGGCGCCGGTGGCGCTTCGCTTGCGGATGACGCCGCTTTCCTTGGCGGCCTTCTTCACGGCCCGCGCCACGGCCTTGCCGACCTGCGGATGGAACGTGCTCGGAATGATGTATTCCGGGCCCAGCTCCGCCGGGGACACAAGGCTCGCGATGGCGTGGGCGGCGGCCAGCTTCATCTGCTCGTTGATGTCGGTGGCGCCGGCATCCAATGCGCCACGGAAGATGCCGGGGAAGCACAGCACGTTGTTGATCTGGTTCGGGTAATCGCTGCGACCCGTCGCCATGACCGCCACGGCGTCGCCGGCCTCCTCAGGGGTGATCTCGGGGTCGGGGTTGGCCATGGCGAACACGATGGGTTTGTCGGCCATGGTTTCCACATCCGCACGCGTCAGGAGGTTGGGTGCGCTCAGGCCGATGAAGACGTCGGCGCCCTTGAGGGCCTCTTTGAGCGTGCCTTGGAATCCGTCAGGGTTTGTGATCTCGGCGTATTCGCGCTTGGCGTCGTTCAAGTCGTCACGGCCCAAGTGGACGGCCCCACGGCTGTCCACGCCGATGATGTTCTTCGCGCCAGCCGCCAGCAAGATCTTGGTGCACGCGGTGCCGCTTGCCCCGACGCCGCTGAAGACGATCTTGCAGTCCTCGAGCTTCTTGTCCACGACCTTCATCGCATTCAGGATGCCCGCCATCATCACCACGGCCGTTCCATGCTGGTCGTCGTGGAAGATGGGGATGTCCAATTCTTCCTTCAGGCGGTGCTCGACCTCGAAGCACGTGGGCGCCGCGATGTCCTCCAAGTTGATGCCGCCGAACGTCGGCGCGATCTTCTTGACAAAATCAACAATGCCATCCACGTCGTGCACGTCAATGCACACAGGGAAGGCATTCACGCCTCCAAATTCCTTGAACAGCTGGGCCTTGCCTTCCATCACCGGCATGGCCGCTTCGGGGCCAATGTTGCCCAAGCCCAGCACCGCCGAGCCATCCGACACAACCGCGACGGTGTTCTTGCGGATCGTCAAGTTGTAGCTGGCCGCCTTGTCAGCCGCGATGGCGTTGCACACGCGCGCCACGCCCGGCGTGTACGCGATGCTCAGGTCGTCGCGGGTCTTCAGGGGAAGCCGGCTGATGACCTCGATCTTGCCCCCCAAGTGCATCAAGAATGTGCGGTCCGACACGGCCACGACGTTGACGCCTTCGATGCCGTTGAGGCCATCCTTGAGGCGCGTTTCGTGCGCTTCGTTCTCGGCGTTGATGGTGATGTCGCGCACAAGGACGCGACCATCCTGCGCGAGGCGCACGGTGTCAATGGCGCCAATGCTGCCGCCGAGCTCACCGATGCGCGTGGTGATGCGTCCGAGCATTCCCGGAACGTTGGCGATCTCGAGGCGGACCGTGATGGAGTGAGAGGCAGTCAGGTGGGCCACGGCGCCCCGAGGTCGGCCCTGCTTCAATTCCCTTCCGACAAGTTAGGGCGGCGCGGCACCTCGAACCAGAACGTGGAGCCACGCCCAGACCCCTCGCTTTCGGCGCCGATGCGACCACCGTGCGCTTCGACGACGTTGCGCGCCAAGAACAGACCCAATCCTGCGCCGACGTGGCCATCGTCCACATCGTGCAAGTGCCCGAATGGCTCGAACAGCTCATCGCGGCGCTCGGGGTCGAAGCCGCGCCCCGTGTCGGCAACCTCGACGCGACCCTGGCCGTCGTGGTCGCGCACGCGCACCATCACTTCGCCGCCTTCGGGAGTGAATTTGATGGCGTTGGACAAGATGTGCTGAATCGCTTGCTCGACGCGCCGGGGGTCCGCGTAGACCCAGACACTCTCTGGGGCTTCGCAGACCAAGCGGACGCCGGCCTTCTCGGCGACGGGCTGGTAGATCTCGACCATGTCGGCCACGGCGGAATCCAGCTCCATCCTCTCTTTCTCGACACGGATGCCGCCCTCCTCGGCGCGAGCGACTTCCAGCAGGTCGGCGACAATGCTCTCGAGGCGCTTCAGGTTGCGCTCGACGAGGGCAATGGAGCGGATCTGGTTCTCGTTGAGGGGGCCTTTGCGTCCGCCCCGAAGCAGGTCAAGCTGCATCCGGATGGGCGTCAGGGGCGTGTTGAGCTCGTGGCTGGCCGCATCGAGAACGCGCGCTTTGAAGCGGTGCAGGTCTTCCCGGTGCTGCGCGTCGCGTTCTTCCAAGTCGACCTTGTGCTCCTCCATCATGGCTGCTTCCAGCGCCGTGATGTCGTGGATGTT
Organism: Thermoplasmatota archaeon; assembly: GCA_041630755.1. Classification (GTDB taxonomy): domain Archaea; phylum Thermoplasmatota; class E2; order JACPAO01; family JAHFTW01; genus JBFKLD01. The sequence goes on along the minus strand of JBFKLD010000030.1, from coordinate 7,023 downwards.
GACGACGACGCCTTTCTGCTCGCGCACGGGGTAGAGGACAAATTCCAGCACCTTGTCGCCCATGGAGCGCTTGAACCGGACACGTTCGCCGCCGTAGCGGGCGCGCGACAGGCGACCGGCCATGGCGTCTCGCTCCGCATCAGGCAGAAGCTCCAGCCAATCCGCTCCTGCGACAGGCTGCTGGCCCCCCAGGTCGGCCATGATGTCGGCCGCGGCCGGATTCCACGCGCGCACACGCAGGTGCTCATCGAGGCTCACAAGCGCATCCTCGGTGCTGTCCATCAGCACACGATTCTCATCGAGGATCATCTGCATGTTGGATGCTTGCTCGTCGAGCTTCCGCTCGTCGCGCTCGCGCAGACTGGCGGTGACCACGAGAAGAAGGGAGAAGATGCTCAAGTTGGCGTAAGACAAGATCAAGTCCGATCCAGCCAGCTCCGTGTAGGTGCCCAGGGCGAAGATGCCGATCAGGTTCAGCCCTGCGACGAGGAGCGTCCCTCCGGGCTTGAGGAACACGCTCGCCACGATGACGGTGTAAGCGAGATAGCTGTAGTTGCCCACGAAGTACCCGCTTCCTTGGATGAGGACCGTGAAGGCCCATGCCAGCACGAACGTGGCCACAACGAAGCCCTGCGCCGCGATGTGGAAGCGCCCGCGGCGATTGAGGGCCCACAGGGTCAGGAACCAGGGCACGCCGACCACGGCCACGGCCAGCATCGGGTCGAACGGGCTGCTGGAGACGATCCACTGCGGCAAGACGATGCCCCAGAAGACCATCATGGCCGCACTGGCCAAGGTCGCCCAAGCAAGAACCCGGCTTTGCCGCAGCTCGTAGGGCTTGGTGAGCCCGGGGGCGGGACGGCCTAGCTCAGGCACGCGCACACTCCACGATTTTCGCCGTGCTTCTTGATTGTGTGGGGCCGACGTGGCGGTCAGCGGGCGGGAATCTGCTGGCTCAGGCAGTGGATGGCCCCCATGCCCCAGATGAGATCCTGGGTAGGGATGCCCACGATGCGGCGATCTGGGAAGCATGCCTGAAGCGTCTCCAGTGCTTGCGCATCCGTCGGGGCGTCGAATGTGGGCACCAGCACCACGCCGTTGGAAATGAGGAAATTGGCGTAACTGGCGGGAAGGACTTGCCCGTCGGCGTAGAGTGGCTCCGGCACGGGCAGCGTCGTGACCTTCAGGAACCGGCCCTTGGCATCCGCCATGGAGCGCAGGGCATCCAGGTTCGCGGCGAGGGCATCATGGTCCACGTGGCCCGGGGGCGCCTCCAGCGCGACCACGTGGCCAGGCGCAACGAAGCGAGCGATGTCGTCCACGTGCCCATCGGTGTCGTCGCCTTCGATGCCGTCGCCGAGCCAGAGGACCTTCGTGACGCCGAGGTGGGCCATGAGGATGCGCTCGATGGTGGTCTGGTCCATGTCGGGGTTGCGGTTGGGATTCAGGAGGCACTGCTTGGTGGTCAGAAGGGTTCCTTCCCCGTCCACTTCAATGCTGCCGCCTTCGAGCACGATGTCCGGGCGCACCAGCTCATCGAGGTGCAGCTCCGGCAAGCGATCCACAGTGGTGTTGTCGAACAGGAGGCTCTCGTACTTGTTGCCCCACGCATTGAAGCGCCACTTCACGCCGATGCGGGCACCTTCCCCGTTGACGAGGTAGGTCGGCCCGTAGTCGCGGATCCAGCTGTCTTGGTGCTCAGCCACGTGCACGACGACGTGATCGAGGTCTGCGGTGAGACCGCGCACATGCTCTTCCCACTCTGGGTGGACGACCAAGTCCACGCGGATTTGGAGGGCCCTGATGGCGTCCAGGTACGCTGCTTGGGCCTTGTCCAGACGGTCCGGCCACGTCATCGGGTCGCGCGGCCAGACCATCCACATGGCCTCCTGCGGTTCCCATTCAGCAGGCATCCGGAAGCCGCGAGCAGTGGGCACAGGCACAGCCGCGCCACGGCGCGTGCGGCTTCAAGCCATCGGCACGCCCTTGAAGCGCGCCGGGGCTTGCCGGCTATGGCCTATGATGAGGGCTTGGCCCAGCGGATGCGGGATGCGCTTCCTGCGCACGTCACGGAGAAGAAGATGTTCGGCGGCTTGTGCTTCCTCGACCGCGGCAACATGTGCTGCGGGATCGTGGGCGACAAGATGATGCTGCGGCTGACCAAGGAGCTGGTGGCGGAGTACCGCAAGGAATCGGACACGGCGGACATGGATTTCACGGGGCGCCCCATGCCCTCGATGATGTACGTGCTTCCCGAGGCCATCGCCGACGACAGTCAATTGCGCGTCTGGACCGAACGCGCCGTCACGTTCACGGCAACGCTGCCCGCCAAGTAGATCGCGGGCGCAGCCAAGCGCTTGCTCTCGATGGCCGAGCGCTTCGAACGACCGACCACTCCGGACGACCGACCACTCCGGACGACCGACCACTCCGGGCGACTGCGCACTCCGGGCGACCTAGCGCTTCAGGCGGGCAGCCCACTTCTGGCGAAGCTTGGCCAATTTTGGCGAGATGACTGCCTGGCAGTACCCTTGGTTCGGGTTGCGCGCGTAGTAGTCCTGATGGTATTCTTCGGCAGGCCAGAACATGGAAAGCGGCTCGACTTGCGTGACAAGCGGGGCCGGGTAGACGTCCTCCATCTGCCCCATCACTTTCCGCACGGTGGATTCCTGGCCATCTTCCGTGAACACCGCGCTGCGGTATTGGGTGCCCACGTCCGCGCCTTGCCGGTCCTTCGTGGTCGGGTCGTGGATGGTGAAGAAGATCTCAAGAAGCGCATCAAGCGGCAGGACCTCTTCATCGAATTCGACCTGGACCACTTCGGCGTGGCCAGTGCGCCCAGAGCAGACTTGCTCGTAGGTCGGATTCTCGGTGGTGCCTCCGGCGTAGCCGCTGACCAGTGATTGGACGCCGTCGACTTCCTTGAGGGCGGCCTCGATGCACCAGAAGCAGCCTCCACCGAGCGTGATGCGCATGCGCGAGCCAGCGTCGTGGCCTGTTTAGCCTCTGCGCGCCTAGGTGCCAAAGCGCCGTTGCAGGCTGGCGTAGGCATCCACGCGCCGATCGCGGAAGAATGGCCAACCGCGGCGCTGCGTTTCGATGGCCTCCAAGTCCAGGTCCACAACGACGACCTCCTCACCTTCGCCAAGCTCGACGATGGTCTGGCCCGCGGGGCCGAAGGCGAAGCTGTGGCCCCAGAAGTCCAGCTCGCCTTCCGTGCCGACACGGTTGACGGCGACGGTGTAGACGCCGTTGGCCACGGCGTGCCCGCGCTGGACGGCTTGCCAGGCGCGCAGCTGCTCTTCCTTGATCTCCATCTCCCCGTGCCATGTGCCGATGGCCGTCGGATAGAACAAGATGTCCGCGCCAAGCAGGCTCGTGATGCGGGCCGCCTCGGGGTACCATTGGTCCCAGCAGACCAGCGTTCCGATGGTGCCATGGATTGTGTCCCAGGCAGCAAAGCCGTCGGCGCTTCGGACCTTGCCTTCGGCGCCGCGCGCAGGCTCGATGGCCGCGGCGTCGCCGGGGGCGAAGTAGAATTTCTCGTAGAATCGCGGGTCGTCGGGGATGTGCATCTTCCGGTACTTGCCGAGGTAGCTTCCATCCGCGTCGAGCACGGCGAGTGTGTTGTGGTACAATCCGCGGGCCCGCTTCTCGAACAAGCTGGCCAAGATCACGATGCCGTGCTGCTTGGCCTTCTCGCCCAGGACGCCGGTGCTTGGCCCGGGCACGGCTTCGGCGCGGTCAAATTCCGCGTGGTCCTCTTCTTGGCAGAAGTACGGGCCAAGAAACAGTTCCTGGAGGCACACAATCTGGGCCCCCTGGGCGGCCGCGTCGTCAATGAGCTTGAGCGTCCGCTTCATGTTGGACGCAGCATCGTCGTCGGCGTGGGTCTGAATCAAGGCGACCTTGACCACGGCCATTTTCCACCCGTCGCCGCCGATAAGCCTTGCGTGGCATCCAAATGGGCCCACCATGATGCGGATGCGTGGTTCTCTTGGAATGCCCGTCCTGCAGCCGCCGCTTCGAGGCGACACCGGGCGAGCTGATCACGTGCACGTGCGGCTACGAAGGCGGACGGGCCCCTGATGCGTCAGGCACGGTCCCGACCGAGATGAGCATCTTGGCCGTCGCGAGCCTGGTGATGGGTGTGCTGGGGTTGGTGCCTCTGCTGCCGGTGAGCTGGCTCATGCCCACGGGCGCCATCATTGCGGGCGTCTTCGCCTTGCAGCAGATCCAGAAGGAAGGCTACACCGGGCATGGGATGGCGGTGGCGGGCATCGTGCTGGGGGTGCTTGCGCTCGTCGTGTACGTCCTTCTGGGCGCCCTGCTGTGGCCCTTCTGGTTCTGACTACTCTTCGCTGTCGTTGGCAACTTCGACCGGGCCGCCGCGCGCGCACCATTCGCTCCAGGAGCCAGGGTAGAGCGCCGGCGGGGACAAGTCGGCCACTTCGAAGGCAAGCACGTTGTGCGCGGCCGTGACACCGCTGCCGCAGTACGTGGCAGGGTGCGTGTAGTCCTCAAGCATGGCGCGCAGCTCGTCGGGACTGCGAAACATTCCGTGGTCCTCCAAGTTGCGCGTGAAGGGGTGGTTGAGGGCGCCGGGGATGTGGCCCGCCATGGGGTCGATGGGTTCCACTTCGCCGCTGTAGCGCTCGGGAAGGCGAGCATCCAGCAGCGTGTAGCTGCCGGATTCGACGGCCGCCATGTCCACGGTGGGCATCTTTCCGGGCGTGCCAGTCCAGTTGCCGTGTGCGCGCGGCTTCTCGTGGCCGCTGGAAAGCGGCAGGCCAAGCTCCTTCCAGCGCGGCAATCCGCCGTCCAGCACAGCCACAGCTTCGTGGCCGTGGTGCTTGGCCAGCCACCAGAGGCGGGCCGCCCACATGCCGCCCGCGTCGTCGTAGGCCACGATCTGGGTGTCTTCGTTGACGCCGTGCACTTGGAGCAGGCGCTGGAAGGCGATGGGCAACGGGTGGCGACCCTTCTGGCCGCTTCCGACGGGCCCGCTCAGGTCGCGGTCAATGTGCGCATGGAAAGCCCCCGGGATGTGCGCCTTGGCGTAGGCCTTGGGCCCGGCCTTGGCATCCAGCAGGTCGTGCCGGCAATCGAACACGACCCAGTCCTCCAGATTCTCGAACAGCGTCTCGCAACTGACGAGGGGGGCATGGATCTCCTTCACAGGCGCCCGAGAGAGGGGGGAGGTTAAGGGGCCTACGGCGCGAAGACGACGACTTCGCCGCTGACGCCGCCGTCTTGCTCGGCGCTCGAGTAGCTGTAGGTTCCGGGTTCGAGGAACACGACGGCGTCGCTGGCGCCTTGGCTGGGGGCGGTGACGGGGCCGACATCGCTGGGGCCAGTGAAGACCAGTTCGCGCGCCACGAAGCCGTCATTCTGGAACACGACGTGGTCGCCGAGGTTGATCTCGATGCGGGCCGGGCTGGGGCCGCTCACGGCGGCATTGAACGGGAAGGTGACCTTGTGCTCGACACCTGTGGGTTCGGGTGACGTGACCTCGACGGTGAGCTCCTGGCTCCAGATGTCTTGGCCGTTGACCAGCGCGTAGGCGCGCACAAAGTACGTGCCGGCGTCGGTGGGGCGCCAGAGGCCGTCGTAGCGGGCGCCGGGCTGGAAGTCTTGGTGCTCGAATTTGGCTTGGGCCTTGCCGTAGTCGTCGGGGCCGGTGAGGGCCTCATCGGCGACGCTTTCCTTGCTGACGCGCACTTCCGTGCGCATGGCGTGTGCTTCGGGCGTCGGAGCGTCGAGGATCCAGGCGAACGCGATCTCGGTGTGCGCGGGGCTCAGGTTGGGCATGCCTTCGATGGTGATGCTGGCCGGGGGTGGCGGGGTCACGCACATGAGGGTGCCGTTGACATCTTCGAGGACTTGCTCCATGGCGGCGCAGTCCGCTTCGGTCAGGACCGGGGGTTCGTCGGCGTCGTCGGCGCAGCCGGCCAGGACGATGCTGGCGACCACAAGAGCACTCAGGATTCGCACAGTCATGGCGTGCGGGTGGCTCCATATCATGGTTGTGGCCCCCGGGCGGTGAGCCGCCGCCCGGGGGAGGGGGGGCAGGTGGTGAGCCGCATCCAAGGGATGCATGAAGGTGACCCCGCCGGTGAGGGCGGGGGGTGAGCAAACCAGAGTTGTCCTTCGTGAGTATATGAGGCGCCGCGATGCCGATGTGAACTGGGACCGCCAGTTCACGGGCGCATCTACAAGACCGCGTGGACGCGGGCAAGCTGCGGGGTCGGCCGGTACACCTTGCGGCGGCCGTCAGGGATGGCTTCGACGAGGCCTGCCGATTCGAGGCGCTTGAGGTACTTTGAGGCAACAGGAGGCTTGACACCCACTTCGTCGCAGACGCGGCGCTGGTGGATGCCGGGGATGCGGGCGACGAGCGCCGCGATGGCCGCGGGGGTGTCGTGCTTGAGCAAGCTGGCCGCCTCGCGCACGCGTGCTTGTGGGTGGGCTTCGGGCCAGTACCGGTGGACGCGTCCATCTTTCTTGCCCACAATCAAGCCCGCAGACTCGAGCCGCTGGAGGTGGTAGACGGCCGTCCCCCAGGCAATGCCCACGCCTTGCCGCACCTCTTCGACACCCATGCCCGGGTTGCCCTCGAGAGCGTCCAGGATGGCACGGCGCTGCGGGTGGTCGGCGAGCTTGTCGTCCTGGATGCGCGAGAAGAGCCCGAGAGCAGGAATGGCGGCCAGCCAGCGCAGCCGCACCAGGGAGGCCGCGGCACGGATGGGCAGATCGGGGCGCAGAGCTGCCACTGCTGCGGGTGCGAGCAGGGCGCCCCAAGACCAGGCCATGGCCTGCGACACTGCCGGCGGTGCGTCCTCGACAACTTCCGCCGTCGGTTCCTTCGGAGGGCGCGCGGCGTCAGGATTCGGGGCGACCGTGACGGTCGTGCCTGCGATGCCGGCATCGATCAGCGCGTCGCCGCCAACCGTGATCGTCTGCCCAAGCACCTGCGCGTCGAGGACATGGCTGCCCAGGTCTTGCTCGAGCACCTCGATCCCG
>JBFKLD010000029.1:0-10174 GCA_041630755.1 Thermoplasmatota archaeon | reverse complement strand
GCTCTAAGGGATAAACGCTGAAAGCATCTAAGCGTGAAGCCCGCGTCAAGACGAGGCATCGTAGGACTCCCATAGAAGATGGGTTTGATCGGAGGGGGGTGTACGCACCGAGGCAACGAGGTGTTCAGCCCGCCCTTACGAACCGTCCATACTGACCAGACTGAATGTTAGCCGGCGTTTTCGCGCCGGTGTTGTCGGCATTCTTCTTCCAAAAGGCTGCGTATGCATGTTGCAAACGGAACTTAGTTCCGACCTCACTTTGAATGGTCGGACGGCCATAGTGACCTGGTTCACCCGTTCTCATTCCGAACACGGAAGTTAAGCAGGTCCACGTTGCGCCTTGTACTGTTGTGCGCGAGCCAACGGGAAACCGCATCGCTGTCCACCATTCCCTCTCCTTCCTGGCTTGCCAGGATCCTGTCCCTTCGGGGATTCCTTTTCCACCCTTTTTCGACACTTGTTCCCTGACCCGGGTTGAGCTTGGCTCCCCGCGAGGCTTCCCATGGATGACCGCTTCGCTCCCGATGGATCTTTGCGCCGTACGGTGCGCTCTCGGGGTCGTGACGCGGTTGCGGAGGCCGAGGCACGCGCTGCGCGCAACCGTGAGCGCGGGGAAACCGGCAGCCAGGGGCGCATGGAGGAGCCTGTTCTCCACTATCCGTGGCAGCGTGAGAGTTTCTTGCATTGGCAGGCGGGCCGTGCGGGCTTGGTGGCTCTGAGCTTGGGGCTGCCGGAGGGGGATCTACCTTGGGCGGCGATGGCGGATGTCGTCAACGGCAATCCGAGCGCCAATGTGCTTGTCATCACGGCGCCCGACCAGCGCGACACGGTTCGCCAGACGCTCGATGAGCGCTTTGGCCGCCATGCGACCACGCTGGATGACCATCATTTCTTGGAGCCCCGCGGCGACGGCGTGCTTCTGGTGGCGGACACGGAGGAGCTGGCGACGGCGGATCTGCCGCGCTGGGGCCGCTTTGCCACGAATGCGCTTCTTCTCGTGCTGGACGCGGATGGCGTCGGACCCCACTTGGGGCAGCAGCTGCTGGAGACGCCGTTCACTGCGCGCCTTTGCATTTCCAGGCTGCCAAGCTCGATCGATCTTCTTCTGGCCCGTCCGTGGGCCCGCGGCTTTGGGCCTCTGCTGTACCGGTACACAGAGGATCAGGCCCGCGATCTGGGGGTGCTTCCCCGCATCCATTACCGTCTCCACGTGGAGATGCTCAAGCCGGAGCCTGGCGAAGCCCAGGGCCCGGAGGGTCCGTGGGATCCTGCAGACATCCCGACGCGCATCGGCGTGGTGCGTGCGGGCCAGTTTGCCAAGGGCCGTGCCCGCGATGTCGCCATTGGCCGTGCCAAGGAGACCCCGAACCTGGTCGTCATCCAGGACGGTGTGCCGATCCCGGGTGCCACGACGCTGCCGCTGCGGGAGCTGCCCTCCTCGTATGAGGAGCCGCCGGCGGGGTGGATCTTGGCCACCCCGGATGAAGACCGGCGCGCCATCTACCGCATTGCGACGGCGGCCTGGAAGACGCTCAAGGCGCCAGGCCTCGTCGAGGATGTCGTGGTCTTGCCGGTTCCGAAGGATCTGTGCCGGGTGGCTCCGTGGACGGAGCCCTGGCGCCAGGCTGCGGTGCAGATCGACCGCGTCGCGGCAGGCCTTCTGCTGGCGGAGGAGCCGGAAAAGGCGCTGACGGCGGATGACTTGGAGGCCCTCGTGGGCGTGGCGTTGGCCCTGCGTGGCATCCCGGCGGAGGACCTGTATGCCATCACGCCCGTGGTGGCGGAGGCAGCCGAAGTTGCGTACAGCGGAGGCAAGGTTCCGCCCGAGCGCGTGCGCGATGTGAGCCGTTCGTACGGTGGCTTGGCCGCTGCGGTCTTGGTGGCCGCGGAGGCGGGTCCGATGGCGCTGCTTCGCATTGCCCATCCGCGCTTCACGCCGGGGGTGCCAGATCTTCCGCACCCGTCCATCTACGACGCCAAGGCGCACGCCTGGCGCGGCCGCGCATTCAAGGCGCTGGCCGAGTCCATCGGGAAGGACATGGTCACGGCTTGGGGTCGCTACCCCGAGCTGCGCTTCGTGTTCCCGAGCAGCAGCCTCCTCGAGGCGGCCACGGCGTACTGCAAGCGCCACAAGCTCAAGTCTCCGCTTCACAAGATGGAGCTCAATGCCATCTTGCCGCGCACGCGGATCTTGGATGGGTCGGAGCCGGAGCTTGGCCCGAGCCGCACGGATGCGCGCGCGGTGCTCAAGGAATGGAACGACGCCTTGGAGCTGGCGGAGAAGCAAGAGCGCGACTTCTTGGCGGACATGCACGCCCGCCAACCCGAGCGGGAACGCCGCCGCGAAGGCACCGCCCTGCCCGGGCTGAGGGTCGTGGACTCCGGTCCGGACCACGTCACTCTCGAGACGGATGGAGGCCGGTTCCCGGCCACCAACATCAGCCCCGGCTCCGAGGTGAGCCTCGTCGAGCGTGGCGACCGGCGCGAATTGGCCCGTGGCAACGTGAGCCGCCTGACACCTCGCCGGGTCACCATTGAATTCTACGGTGACGCACCGCCGCGCAACTGGCCGCGGTTCGTCACGGTCAACCTCACCTTCGACGCCAAGGTGTTCGAAGCCTACCATGCGGCGGTCTTGGCTGCGGTGCGGTCGGTGGACACGCAATCCGTCAAGGACGACTCTCCCGATGGGCTGCTTCGCGCCACGCTTCTGGGCGAGACTCCCAGCGGCAAGCAGGCGCCGCAAACCTTCGACGAGGAGAGCCTGACGCAGAGCCAGCGCGAAAGCATCGAGAATGTGCTTTCCGGCGGCCGCGTCCACTTGGTCCACGGTCCTCCGGGGACGGGCAAGACGCACACCCTCGTGCGCATGGCGATGGCGCTGAGCCAAGCCGGCCACAGCGTGCTGGTGACCGCCGACAGCAACGCCGCCGTGGACAACATGGTCGTGGGGCTTCGCCGCAATGGCGCGCTCGTGGTGCGCGTGGCGCATGCGCCCAACTTGCGGGACGCTGCGGCCGAGCCTGCGCGCATCGATCCCTTGGAGGCTCCGCCGTTTGTGCGCTGGGCCGCCGACCAAGGGATCGTGGTGGCCACCACCAACTATGGTGCGTTTCGCTACCTCGATGCCAAGGGCTCCGTGAGCCCATTCACATTCGATTACGTCGTCCATGACGAGGCCGGCCAGTCCACGGCCCCGAGCTCCTTGGCGGCCGTGATGCGTGGGCGCCGGCTGGTGCTTGCGGGTGACCCTCTGCAGCTGCCCCCCACGGTGGTCAGCCTCGATGCCAAGGAGGCGGGCCTCGATGTCACGCTCTTCGAGCGCATCCAGGAACTGACGGGCAAAGATCGCACCACCCTGCTGCGGACCCAATTCCGCATGCGGGAGCCGATCTGCTCGTTCAGCAACAAGCGCTACTATGAGGGGCAGATCGAGACCGCCCCCAGCGCGGCGGCGCAGGACGGACTGCCCGATGTGCCCGCCGTGGCGTTCCAGCACGTGACGGGCAAAGAGAATCCGCGTCAGCGCAACGGCTCCATCTCGAACAACTACGAGGTGGACTGCATCCGGCACTTGCTGGAAACGTACCGCTCCCAGGCCCGCGAGAAGGGCTGGACCATGGCGGTTCTGACGCCGTACCAAGCACAGCGCGAGCTGTTTCGGCGCCATTTGCCCGACATCGAAGTGAGCACCGTGGACGGTGCGCAGGGCCGCGAGTGGGACATTGTGTTCTATTCCTCCGTGCGCAGCAACCCCCGCCACCGGCTCGGGTTCGTGAGCGACGAGCGTCGCTTGAACGTGGCTGTGACGCGGGCCCGGCGCAATTTCATCCTCGTCGGTGACGAGCGCACGCTGCGGGAGCACGGCGGGTTCAGCGACCTGCTCGACGTGTCGCAGAAGATCCGCATGTTCTATCCTGACCGCCACGCCACGGACTTGAGTCTCGGTGGCGCGCGTGGCCAGGGGGCTCCGAAGGCCATCGGGGCCAACGTGGCGCCGAAGAAGCGCAGGCGCGGTCGCCGCGGCGGGCGCAAGCACCGCGAGGGCCGTGACGAAGGCGGATCCGAGGGTCCATCAAACCGTGGGCGCGACGGCCGTGGAGGACGAGACGCACCCAAGGACCGTGGCAGTCGCGACGCGAAGGGCGGGCGTGGCGAGCGCAAACGCGGTGACGGTGAACGCCCCCGAGAAGCCGAGGCGCGTCGCGACGGACAAGGTGCTTCCGCCGGCGAAGGGCACAAGCGCGGCCGAAGGGGGCGCGGCTCCGGACCCCACGATGGATCTCCTGAGGGCGCCGACGCAGGGCCCCGCCCGCGCCGCGAACAAGAGGATCGCCCCAAGCGCGAGCCCAAGGCAGACGCGCCCTCGGGGTGCGCAGCCACGACGCAGAAAGGCACCCCGTGCCGCAACAAGGCCAAGCCGGGCTCCCGCTTCTGCGGTCGTCACAGCTAGACGGGCCTTACAGCGGCGCGCTGTATTCGATGCGCGAGATGCCGCCGCTTCCATTGACGTTGATGACGAGCTTCTTGACGTTGTTCTCGTCAATGTTGATCTCGCCGGCGCCGTTGTCCCCCAGCACGGGGACCGCAATGACGCGGATGACGTTGTCAAACTCGTCGAGGACCGTCATGGTCGTGCCGCCTGTCTCGTCGTCAATGAACCAGACGGAGTTGAGGTAGACCTTCTCGTCGAACGTGAAGGTCACGCTGCCGCCTTGGGCTTCGTCGTCGGGGTCGTCCACGAGCCCGTCGCCGTTTCCGTCCACCAAGTCTTCGGCAATGATCAGGATGTTGCCCTCTGCCATCGTGTTCGGGTAGGGTTGGCCCGATCCGCCGCCGGGGCCGATGCCGGGGCCGCCAAAGTCCGCGTGCGGGCTGCCCAGATCGACGTCGCCACCGGTGGGGTTGCTGGAATCGAAGATGATGCCCATGTCTGGGCCCCCTGCGCGGTTGTTGTCGGTGGTGATGTTGACGAACTTGAATTGGCTCGTCACCATCGAACCAGGCGGCACGGGCTGACCGTTGCGATCCTCATCGAAGTCGAGGTAGCACGGCGCGCACGTGCGGATGTACGGAATGGCCGGGTTGAAGTTGTTGCCGCGGGCCGCTTGGGCTGCCGCCATGCCTTCCGCGACGTTCACAGGCTCAAGCTCGAAGAACACCTCGGTGCCCACGACAAGCTTGACGGACACCATGGTGCCGTTTTGCGCATAACAGTACGGCTGGGTGCCAACGAGGCAAAGCCACTCTCCCACGCGCCAGGTCTGGCCATCCGCAGTGTTGTTGGCAAAATGCGACAAGGGGACGCGCGTGACGTTGCCGTCAATGTCCAGAATGATGAACCCGTTCTCTAGGGGAACGTCGGCGGGTCCGACGAGGGCCAAGTCATACCCGTCGCCGTGCAAGCGACCAGCTCCGAAGGACCGCGATTCGATGTCAGGGGCCATGGAGGTCTGGATCATCGCGAAGACGAAGGTGGCCAGCGCCACGGTGATGGCCAGCATGAGGATGGCCCCGATGACGTTGCTGACCGCTTCCTCCGATCGTCGCACAACCGATTCTCGGGTCTGCTGGTATTTAATCATCGCCCGAAGGGGCAAGGCCCCGCCTGCGGCGCACTTGACGCCAGAGCGTGACGGCCACCAGGAGGATGCTGGGCGTCGTCGCGATGTACCCAAGCCACAAACTGCGCTCCTCTTCTTCGAGGTAGCGCGTCGTGATCTGGATGCTTGCCGTGCGGTTGTCCGGAGACGTGTCGTGGGCGTAGTAGTTGTCACCGTTGTCCACCACCAGCGTATGCCAGGTCTTGCCGTCGCTCACAAGCGTGGTGCTCCACGTGCCGTTGACGCCGACGAAGCTGTGCTCCGCGAGGAAGCTGAATGGCTCGTTGAGGCCGAGGCGGCCCTCCGATTCGACTGGCAGCGCGGCCGCCCAGGTCGTTTCCATGACGTAGACATCCACAGGGCCGTTGGTCACCAGCAGCTCCACGTGGATGAGGCCCCCCTCGATGCTGGGCTGCATGCCAAATGATCGCACTTCCCCGGGGGCGGCGCTGAATGCCGGGCGCCCTTCTTCTTTCCACTCCAATTCGCTTGGCGCGTAGTAGATGCCCGCAAAGACGGCCGCGATCACCGCCAATCCGAGCAGGGCGGCCAGCGTCCGGATCATGCGTCCTCCAGCCAGTTCTGGCTGTCAACTTCCTTCTGCTTGTTCCACCGCGCCACGCGGTCTTCGGTGGCGCAGACACGGCACAATCCGAACATGACCCAGCTGTCTGCCTTGCAGACCTCCTTCCCGCAACCGGAACAGGTCAGCTGCGCGCGGTGGTCGCAAAGGGCGCACATGCCGGGCCGCGGCGCGGGGGCGCGGGCGAGGGCGCGCAGCTCGCGCTCGTCGGTGCGCGTCTCGTCCTGAAGGTCCAGCACATCATCCAGCAGGTCTACCACGGGACCTCCTTCAGCTTCAGCCAGTACCCGATGCGGTTGACCAGAAGGTGAAGGGCAGGCGTGCCCACAATGAGGGTGGTGAGGATGACCCAGTCACCAAAGAGTGCCTCGAAGACCCAGCCGTCGGGCAGCAGCGGGGCGCCCGCAAGCATCCCGAGAAGGCCGAAGACCACGAAATCGAGCTGATCGAAGGGGAACCACGGGGCTCCCCGGTCGCGGCCCGTGCGGCGCTTGGCAAAGGACTCGAGCGCGTCGCCCGCGAGGGCGGCAAAGCCGACAATGAATCCGTAGAGGAACACCGCGTACCATGCGGCGTTGGCAACTTCGCTTACGGGGCTGTCTGGGATCGAGCCGATGGGGCCTCCGGGGTAGCCGCCCATGCCAAAATCCCAGCCGGCAAACGTGCCGCCGCCATGGTACGGGCCCGCGATGAAGGCCATTGCCAGAGCTGTGGCCCCGCCAAACAGGCCACCGCCAAAGAGACCCCGCCAGGTCTTTCCATCGCCGAGGACCCGCTTGCCATCGGCATGCGTCCGGCCGCCATCGATGGGGGTGCTCCACTTGGGGAACATCTTGGCCGTGAACACGGGGCTCATGTTCGCCACGTAGGCTGGCAGAAAGAGCCACAATGCCTCGAACACGCCCCAGGCCACAGCCGTCCACCTCCGTGGCCACCATAAAGGTGCCCACATGCCCCAGGGGCCTCCTGGGCGGGCAGAAGCTCGCGCGGGGTTCCATCTGAAGCAAAGGCGGTGCGCATTGGCCTTCCTGCGCCGCTTTTTCATCGAAGAGCTAATGACGGGGCACCGTTGGGCAATTTGCTGGATTCCAGCAGGACCATCCCATGGACACGATTCGCGCCTACTTGCTCGCCGACGAAGAGACCGCTATGCTGCTGCGCGCCGACTTGGCGCAAGACGAGAGCCCGGTCTCCTTCAAGTGGGACGGTTCGACGGCCCTGGAGACCGCCGTGCGCGACATCACGGAAACGGTCCCTGACGTGGTCCTGGCCAGCCTCGACGTCGCAGACTCGGAAGGGCTCGAAACCCTCGAGGCTCTGCGCGCGGCCACCTCGGCGCCGATTGTCGTGATCGGCGGCACCCTCGGCCTCGATGAGGCCCTCAAGGCCATCCGTGCCGGTGCGGAGGACGTGTTCCTGCCCGATGAGGACGAAGAGTTCGACATGGTCCGCCGTGCCCGCTTCGCCGTCGAGCGCACCCGCCGCATCGCCGTTGAAGAAACCATCCAAGCCGAAGCCAAGCACGCCTAGGCTCCGCGGGTCCTTCCTCTTCCCTTTCTTTGATCCGACTTCCGTCGCTCGTCAACCTGGCCTTTAGAGGTTGACCGTTTCGTCACAAAGGGGACGCACTGCGTCCACCAGCATGGCATCCGTCTGGTTCTGCACCAGCACAAATGCCCCCGTGACCCCAAGCATCCGAAGACGCGTCACCAAGTTGTGCGTCAATTCGCGCACAGCCGCCGGGCCGTTGTACACGGCCAGCGTGCTCAAGCTGTCAAGCAGCAAGAAGCGCCGGTCGCCCGGGACAGCTCGAAGCGCCCGCTCGGCCCGCAATGCCATCTTCTCGAGCATCGTCGGGCTTTCGATGTGGATCACCCCGCGTTCCATGGGGGGCATGATGCCGGTCATGGAGCTGATGCAGTCCACGAAGGTGACTTGGCTCAGATCTGCGTCCAAGGAGGGGCGAAGTGTGGCCGTCGGCCGATTGGCCGTGATGATGACTCCGCCATCGTGATCCGCAATGAGGCTTTCTGCAATCTTGACGAACGCTTCCTTGTAGCCTCCGCCGTCGGTGAGAAACAGAGCCACGGGCTTGGTCTCCGGCCACTTGATGGTCTCATCCGTGACCTGGATCATGCGTCCTCCACGCGGAAGGTGCACACGGGTGCGCCAAGGGTCATGGCGCCATCCAGCTTCACTGTGGCATTCGGGCACGCCGCCTTGACGACGCCTTCAAGGGCGCCATGGCACAATCCGCACATGTTGGTGCGCGCACGGACGCCGTCTTCCTCCACCGTGTGGCCGCGGGTGGCCTCACGGATCGCCTGCGCTTGCGGGCAGGACGACACGGTCAGCGTGCCCCCCTCCGCCTCGACGGACCGCCCTCCGGCCCGCAGCATCTCCACGGCCACGCCCGGCGCGTCCTTTGGCAGTTCACGCGTGGCGTCGAGCACGTGGTGGATCTTGGTGCCCACCTTCTGGGCCTCATCGCGCAGGATGGGCAAAAGTCGTTCGGCTGGCAGCATCGTGGTCAGATAATCCACGAAACTGCCCAGCATGTACGTGTAGAAGTGGAACTGGAGGTTGACGACATCCTCGGGGCTGGGGTCGTGGTTGACCTCGCACTCCGCATCTTCCTCGGTGGGGCGCTCCTTCCGGCTGACCACCGCAAAATCGCAATGCGGATCGCCAAACAGGATGCGGGAGCGCACTTGCACGTCGTAGCCTTGGGCCGGGTCTTCCAGAAGCCCGTTCACAGAACCCTGATAGGATGCCTGGTGCAATTGGCACATCATGGCGCGGGGGAAGTCCCCACGGCCCTCAAAGGCCTCAAGGAACTCGCAGGTGTTGAGGCGCTTGACCGCCTCATCCTTGCGTGCCTTGGGCATCGTGAAGGGCGTTCCCGTGACACGGCTGACGTGATTCATCGGCGTCAGGGCGCTCACGGCGCCCACACTGGCGTCGCAATTGACGTAGCGCTTGGCTAGAAACCGTGCGTTGTCGGCGCCAAACTGCTCCATGTAGGCCGGCATGGTGCCAAGAATGACGCCTTCGCCAAGCTCTTCGAAGGCGGTTTCCATCAGCGTGGCCGTCAGGGCAAGGACGCTTCGCGTGGCCCCGAGCGTGTCCGCATGCCTGTCCACCGCCACAATGGCTGCTTGCAGTCCAGGTATCTAAAACCTGGCCCGAAATCGATTATAAAGCGGCGGCCCCGTGGGCCCACTCCGGTCGGGATGCCCCGAATCCGCACGGTGGTGCTGCCTTCAGACGCTCACGTTGCGAGCGTAAGCGCCTTCGTGGCGCGGCTCCAGCAGCACGGGCGGCAAGTTGTGTACGTCACTGCCAATCGGCCTGTGTCGTCGCTGATTGCGGGCTTCGAGGCCGCTGGGGCGGACCCCGCGGCCGTGCTGTTCTTGGACGCCGTCAGCTGCCTCGACGGGGGCATGCCAGAACGGGCCCCCAACATCCGCTACATCCGCTCCCCGACCATGCTCGAAATGATCGCCATGCACACGGAACAAGCTGCCAGCAACCTGGAACCCGGCCACGTGATCATCGATTCCCTCAATGCGCTGAGCATCTACAATGGAGCGATGCCGGTGCAGGAATTCAGCCACTTCCTTGCCAACCGGCTGCGCCACCGTGGTGTGAAGGCCGATTTCATGGTGGCAGACAATCAGGAGGGAACGGATCTCGGCAACCTTCTGTCTTCGTTTGTCGATGAACGGATCGAGCGTGGGGAGGTGCCGGTATGAAGTGGGTGGCCCTCGCGCTGGTGCTTCTGGCGGTTCCTGCCGTCGCGCAAGTCGCCCCCGCGTCGCCCATTGTCAGCTATGATGTGGTGCACCGCCTGGACCCGTCCCAAGATCTGGTTGTCACGCTGTGCGACGACGCGGCAGTGGATGTTGACGCGCGCGGTTTCCTCTTCCGCGAAGCCACGGGCTCCGGCGGCCAAGAAGGATACATGGCCACCGGCTGCGCAACAGTC
>JBFKLD010000028.1:0-10221 GCA_041630755.1 Thermoplasmatota archaeon | reverse complement strand
TCCGACATCTCGTTGCCGCGTTCGCCGCAGCCGATGTAGACCACGACATGCTCGTCCTAGTACTAGGCCAGGGACTGCTGCGTCACCGTCTTGCCGGATCCGAAGGGACCGGGGATGGCTGCCGTGCCGCCCTTGGCGATGGGGAACAAGCCGTCCAGGATGCGCATGCCCGTGTTCAGGGGGATCGTGGGAAGCTGCTTCTCGGTGAAGGGGCGCGGCTTGCGCACGGGCCACTTGTGGGCCAGGCGCAGCTCGGTGCCGTTGTCCAGTTCGCCGATGACGTCGTCGACCGTGTAGCTGCCGGCCTTGATGCTGACAACTTCGCCGCCCGCCTGGTTCGGCGGGAGCATGATCTTGTGCTCGGTCGTGGCAGTTTCCTGCACGATGCCGATCACTTGACCCGGCTGGATGCGGTCGCCCTTCTTCACGGTCGGCGTGAAGTCCCACTTCTTCTCGTGGTCGAGACCGGGGACGTCCACACCACGCAGGATGAAGTCGCCCATCTGGTCCTGAAGGACTTCGAGGGGGCGTTGGATCCCATCGTAAATGCTGGTCATCAGGCCGGGACCCAGTTCGACGACAAGCGGCAGGCCCGTGTTCTCCACGGGTTCGCCGGGCTTCACGCCGGAGGTGTCCTCATACACCTGAATGATCGATTGGTCACCCTCAATTTGGATGACTTCGCCCATGAGGCGCTCGTCTCCCACACGCACGATATCGTACATGCGGGGCTTGATGCCCGTGGCGGTCACGACGGGTCCAGAGACCCGGTACACGGTTCCTTTGTCATCTACCATAGGTCGACACCAATTGCCTGCTTGATCTTCTCACGAAGCGTGTTGTCCTCGTCACGACCCACCGCAACAAGGGTGGGCTTGACACTGGACACGAGTTGGTTGCGCAGCCTCGATTCGAGGCGACCGACATCGGCCGTCTCCATCACGAGGATGCTGACGTCCGAGTCCTTCATGAGCGCGCGAGCGGCGCTCTCGAGGTCCTCGGGCGTTTCGGCCTTCCGGATCCGGCGGATGCCCGCCAGGCGGAAGCCCAGAGTGAATTGTTCGTTGCCGACGACGGCGATTTCGGTCATGCGACAAGCTCCTGAAGGCGCTCCTCGGACAGGCCAGCGGCTTTGCCGCGGGCGACCGCCCGGAGGGTGACGACTTCCTTGTGTTTCTGGAGGAGGAAGAGAAGGATCGGAAGAACGCTCAAGGGCAGCTCGTGTCCGAGCCGGCCCAGGTCTTCCAGCATGTGGCGCTGCACGGCAGCCTGGAAGGGCGCCATGCGGTTGTTGGCGCGGGCCTTGTCGAGGCCCTCGCGGACGCCTTCGTACAGGTCGCTGTGCTCCTGCAGGGCTTCCGCAAAGGCATCCAGACCGTCGCACCGGGCCAGGGCCACGATGTCTGCCACGCGCACCGTGCCGCCAGGGATGACGTACGGAGAGAAGTCATCCTGCTGCCTGTTGGCTGCCCAACGAGCGGCGTTCAGGATGTTGCGGGCGTCAATCTCACGGCGCGTGAACCGAAGGAACGGCTTGGCGGCCTTCTCCTTGCTGGCCTCGAGGCTTTCCCGGAGGCTGGCGTAGTACGCCTTGTCCAGGGCATCCTCGTAAGCGCTGGCCGGAGCGTCCTCGGGGACCGCCGTGAGCACGCGGCCCCAGCGGGTGCCGGCGCCGCCAGCACGCAGAAGGGTCGCAGCCACATCGGCCGGCGTCTTGACGTCCTCGGAGAGGACAGGTTCGAAGACACCGAACGAGTCGCGGTCGCCAAGCAGCATCTCCTTGAGAAGCTCTTCACGGGTCGCTCCCGCGGCCTTGCCACGCAGCACCGCCTTGATCGTGTCCACCGTGTACCGGTCGAGGAACAAGTCGATGAGGTGGCCGCCGGGGCCCGTGACCATGCGGCGGATGGCCGCATAGGTGCGCTCCTCGTTGACAGTCAATGCTGCTTCGAGAAGGTCCAGGCCGGAGAACCGGGTCGCAAGCTCGTCCACTTCCGTCTTGTACACCGAGTCCTCGACGAAGCGAGTGATCTCACTCACATCCATCTTGAGGATCTTGGCGTAGTCACGGGGCGGAATGAGTTGCGAGCGCTTCGCCTGGACACGCGCAACTGCGTAGGCGTAATTGCTCTTGCCAGCAAGCAGTGCCATGGTCAGGAGAAGAGGTTCGCCTCTTGCCGCAGGATGTCACGCCACATGTCGCCGAGCATGGTCTCGTAGCTGAGGTCGAGGCGGACAGTGCCATCCTCGCTCTCCACCACGATGCCGCCGGCGATGTCGATCGATCCCGCGTAAGCGTAGTCCTTTTGGTCTTTCAGAGTCGCTTCGTCCGCCGCTGCGCCCCACACCTTGCCGGAGGGGACGGAGGCTTTTGCCTTCGCGAGCAGCTTCGTGAGGTGACCCTTGCGCACGTCCGTGTCAAGGTTCCCGAAGCCGTCGATCAGGCGGGCACGGAGCTGGTCGCGCAAGTCGCTCTCCGCTTCCAGAACTGCCTTGCGGGCCTCAAATTCGGCTCCGCTGGCAATCTGAGCGCGCAGTTGCTCGGCTTCCTTCTCCGCTTGAGCCGTCCGGGCGGCGACAAGCGCGTCCGCGGCTTCACGGGCTTCCGTGCGGAGCTTGTTGGCATCCGCGCGGGCCTCGTCAAGCACAGCTTGGGCACGCTTTTCGCCGTCCTGACGGACTTCCGCGACGACTTGGTCGAGTCCCATGCTTACGGGAGCAGCAGGATTGCGACGACGAGACCGAAGATCACGATCGTCTCGGGAATCACGGTCAGGACGAGGCCCTTACCGAAGTTCTTCTCGTCTTCGGCGGTCGCGCCGACGGCGGCTGCACCGATGCTGCTTTGGGCGAGGCCCGTTGCGATGCCGGAAATGCCGACAGCCAGTCCAGCGCCAATCGCCGCGAGTCCGTTTTCGATAGCCATAGTTGGGTTCTCCTTGTATGTTGGGGGGGAAAAAGGGGTTCTAGGGCGCGCGACGGCCGAACGCTACATAAGGCCGCCCCCCGCCGGTGTAGAACTTGGAGAAGAATTCGACAAACTGCAGACGCAAGGACTGCAGCGTGCCGGCCAGGATCGACAGGGGAACAATGAGCAAGAAGCCGCCCGCGTAGGCGAGCCACCACAGGCCATTGATCTCGCCGCCCGAGAGCAGCAAGCCGATGCTGTTGAACGCGATCACCATGCCTGCCTTGCTGGCGCCGATGGCTGCCAGACGCGTGTAAGACAACAAGTTGCCAAACAAGCCAGGCACTTCAAGGACGGCCACGAAGCCGACCCCGAGCACCTTCGCGGTGCCGACCCATAGCAGGCCGACGCCGAGGACGAACACGCCGCCAGCGGCAGCGAGCATGATGTTGTTCCCGTTCATCGCGCCGATGGCGAGGAAGGGAACAGCCGCGAGAATCATGAGCCAGCTGGCCTTCTCTTGGATGGCCAGGGCCGTGCCGTGCGCCACGCGCACGTTGCGGACACCGAGCAGCAGCCCGATGACCACGTGGACGACACCAATGAGGACGCTCCAGATGAGAAGCGCCTGGATGTCATGGATCTTGGAGTAGTAGCCGAGGTTGAACCAGCCGTTGACGCTCAGGTGCGTCGTGCCGTGGCCCTTCAGGCTGATGCCCGTTTCCTCGCCCTCGACAGCCAGTGGGACAAATTCTCCACTCATTGCGGCCGCGTGCGCCACGTCGGCGGCGCCTCCGTGCTTGGCGGCGACAGTCTTGTGGATGAAGCCTTCCGTGGGGAAGCCGCCACCCGCCAGGACCGTCTCCTTGCCGTAGATGATGACTTCCCAGCTGAACTCATCGTGCTCGATGGCGTATTCGTCCACCACAAAGTGGAGGCCGAGGGCCTCACCGAAGATGAGCAGGCCGACAAGCATCGCCATGAAGCCGCCTGCCATGAGCGCCTTGCCCACTGCGGGGCCGCCCATGCCGAACACGTAGCGCTTCTTGAGCAGCATGCCGACGATGAAGATGATCAGGCCCACGGCGACGTCGCCGACCATGAGGCCAAAGAACAGCGGGAAGAACAGAAGCATCAGCTTCGTGGGGTCGATCTCGCCGTAGCGGGGCTTGCCAAGCAGGCCCAGGAAGAACTCGTAAGGCTTGGCCAGCTTCGGGTTCTCGAGCAGGATCGGGGCCTCGTCGGCAGCGGCCACATCGTGGTGGTCATGGTCGTCGTGACCGTGCTCGCCCTTGGGACCGTCGCCCAGGTCTTCCACGTAGATGCTGTCGCCAAACTGGGCGGCGATCGCATTTTGCAAGCGGTTGACCTTCTTGCGCGGCACCCAGCCTTCCGCGTGGAAGGTGGTCGCCGTGACGGCAAAGTGCAGCGGAGCCTGCGTGCGGTCCACTTCGACCATCAGGTGCTGCTCGAGACCCTTGAGGCGGCCGCCCCAGGATTCGCGCATCTTGGCCGCGTCCCCCTCGAGCGCCTGCAGGCGCTCATCGAGGCCACCCAGAAGCGCATCCAGCTCAGCGATGCGCTGGGCGGGCGTGCCTTGGGCTTCGGGCAGGTTCGCCGCAGCGTAGCCTACCTCAGAGAGGATCTTGTCTGCCGCGGGGGCATCGTCCTTGCGGACCACCACCGCGACCGCGTAGCGGCCACCGGCGGGTTCGACTTGGACCTCGTGGCCCATGCCGCTGGAAAGGAAAGCAGCGCGCGGGTCATCGCGCGTCATGCCGAGGTACACTTGGACCGACTTGAGGCCGTACAGGGCACCCAGGTCCACGTCCATGTTCTCGTAGGGGGTGAGCGCTTGGCGCTCGGAATCTGCCTGGCCGCGCTCCACGCGGGTCTGGGCCAGTGCTTCGAGCGTCGGGGCCAAGGCCTCCTCCGCTTCCGCCAAGTCTTGCGCCGGGTGGTCCGTCACAAGGGCCTTGATCGTAGCCTTCTCGGCGTCGAGGGTCTTGAGAAGACCGCGCACGCGCACGAGAAGCGCGCTCGCCTCGTCACCGGCCGGCAGCGGCGTGCCGATGCTGGTGGTGCCCGTCGGGTCCTCGTAGTCCTCCATGTGGAGGATGCCCTCTTGGTGCAGGAGGCCGATGACGTCCTCCATGCGGTCCTTGTGTCCGCCCATGACCAAGCGGGTCATGCGCGCGGGCAGGAACATCTTACAGGCGCTCCTCGAAGAGCTTCAAGACGCGACCGGTCGCGTCGCCAGCCGACTCCTCGAAGGAGGCGCGCAGGCGCTTGGCCTTCTTCAGGCCAGCTTCCACTGTCGTCTCCGCCGTGGCTTCGGCTTCACTGCGCGCGGTGGCCAGGAGGTCCTGGGCCGTGCTCTCGGCAGTGTCGCGGCCTTGGGCCTGGATGGATTCCGCCTCTCGGCGTGCGTCGGCGCGGATTTGCTTGGCTTCCGCCTCGGCTTGCGCGACGCGTTCGTCAGCGGCAGTTTCCGCGTCCTTGATTCGGTGCAGCAGTTCGCTTTTCACGAGGTCCACCCCGGCCCCGAAGGGCGCTGGAGCGGCGGACACGTGGCCCGTATATCACGCCTTGGGTGGCGTTGCGTGTGGAAACGGCCAAAATCAGACCCCGCCCAGCCCCTGGGCCCGCTTCGAAGCGATCAGGCGACCAGGCTTTTGGCCGGGTCTTCGACGATGAGATGGATGCCGGCGCGCTTGGCGGCGGCCTTCAGCGTCGGGCCCAAGGGGTCACGGCGCCAGACGCGCACTTGCTTGATGCTCATCTCCTCAGCCAGCGCCAGCGCGGCTGCGGTCGCGGTGGCGGGCAATGCTCCGCCAGCGACGGCCAGGGCTAGCGAGGGGCGCGGGATCTGCCGGGCTTCTTCGTAGCCGGCCAGCTTGGGCTGCAAGCCGACGGCATCCAGATGGTAGGCAAGCACCGCGGCGGTGCCCTCGACGGCAGGGGTCGAGCGGCCGGTGCTTGGCGGCGGGTCCCAATCGGGCGCATCGGCCAAGCTGCGCATCGCGTCATCCCAGCCGCCGGCTCCAATGTGCAGGAGCTCCGGGCTGGCGCCCAGGACGGCCCACACGGGCCGACGCTGCGCTTCCCGTTCGAGAGCCCAGGCCACTTGGCGGAACCCGGTGGGTCCATCCAGGAGGCTGCTGCCGACTGCCACAAGCGCAGGCGGCGTGTCACCGTACACGATGGGAAGGTGGCGATTGTCCTTGATAGGTGTTGCCGCGTTGCGTTGTTGCTCTCTCAGGAGAAGCGGGGGCGCCCGACGCTCGCGGCGGGCCCAGGGATTGCGCGGGCGCTGGCCGAAGGTCAGGGTGCGCCAAGCGGCTCGCATCGAGCGCAGCGAAGTGCGGAACAAGCCGCTTGCGCGCCTCGTTCGGCATTGCAAACCTCGCTCGCGATGCTCGCGAGCGTTCCAATGAGAGGAGCAGGATGGCTTGGAGAGGCCGAGCGAAACGAGGCTTTTCCGAGCCGAGGGCGCGCCCGGAGACTGCTTCGCGCATGAACGAGCGAAGCGAGAGAATGCGAGGAGCAGGATTCGAACCTGCGAACCACTAAGGACCAGCCCCTCAAGCTGGCGTCGTTGGCCGCTTGACTATCCTCGCGTGTTGCGGATGAGGGAGGACATCCCCTTAAGGTGCCCCGTCGCGCGCGGCGGGGTAGGAGGCGCGCCGCCGACTGGCGTCGTTGGCCGCTTGACTGTCCTCGCGGATGAAAGGGAGAAGGAAGCGCGACGAGGGAGATTTGAACTCCCGTGGACAGAGTCCAGAGGCTTAGCAGGCCCCCGCAATACCGAGCTATGCGATCGTCGCAGGCGGATGACCGGAACCACGCGTGGCCCCGGGGCGAGGGCCGCCGAGACAGGGGTCCGGTATAAGCGTTACAGGTGCTGGTGCACCGGCATTCTCATGACACGACGCCGCGGTTGCCCGGCGTGGCCCGTGAATTGGACGCCCGCATCCTCGTGTGGCTGCTGGGCATTGTTCTTGCCACGGGTCTGCCGCTGGTGTTCTGGTTCGATGCCGATGCCACTGCCCATGCCGCCGCCTTGCCCGCCGTGGGTGCGGTGCTGCGCGGCTTGCATGCGGCCAGCTCGGTGCTGCTGGTGCTGGGCACGGTGGCGCACATGGGGTTGCGCGTATGGAGTGGATTGGCCACTTGGAAGGGCGTGCGCACGGGCGCCTTGGCGCTGCTGTCGGTGTCCTTGGCGGTCGTCACGGGTGCCTTTGCGGCGCAGACGGCGCTCGCGGACACCCTTGTCGGGTTCACGAATCTGGAGCGGTGGGGCGACCGGGTCACCATTGACACATGGATGGCGCTTGGCCACATGCTCTATGCGAGCCTCCTCGTGGTGCTCACGGTCTATTTCCATGTCAGCCGGTGGGGCTGGTGGCGGCTCTTGGGAAGCCGCCAGCAAGGCATGGTGGCGGTGCTGGCCTCGGCCGTGCTCGTGCTGATCTTTGGCACCAGCGTGCCCGGTGGTGGCACCTTTGACGGCGCGACGTTCTTGGTTGTGCCGCCGGTGGCGGGGCTGTGGGCGTGGACGGCCCTCCTGGGATTGGTCGCGTACTTGACGAGCGGCTGGCTTGGCAAGCGGGCCTGAATCAGGCCAGCCGCAGCGCGATGGCTTCGCCAATGGCCTTGGCGTCCACGCCGAAGTGGCGGTACAGCTCCTCCGGGGTGCCACTGGTCGTGAAGGTGTCCTGGACGCCGATGCGCCGCAGGGTGCCGGTGCCGGCCTCGGCGAGAGCCTCGGCGACGGCGCTTCCCAGGCCGTTGTGGGTGAAGTGGTCCTCGGCGGTGACGATGTATCCGGTCTCTTTGGCGCACTTGACCACGAGGTCCGTGTCGAGGGGCTTCACGCTCGCCATGGACACGACGCGCACACTGAGGTCGCTGGCCTTGGCCGCATCGAGGGCTTCCTTGACTTGGGGGCCATTGGCGATGACCGTCACGTCGTCGCCGTCGTGCAAGACCTGGCCCTTGCCCCACTCGAATGTGTGGTCTTGGTCGTAGACGACCGGCACCGCGGCGCGCGTCGAGCGCATGTACGTCGGGCCGTCGTAGGCGTGCATCGCCGGCACCGCCTTGGCGGCTTCCAAGGCGTCACTGGGGACAACGACCCGGAATCCGGGCAAGCCGCGGTAGATGCCGACGTCTTCGAGGGCATGGGCGCTGGAGCCGTCTTGGCCGGTCATCAGGCCGCCGTGGCTGCCGCAGAGGTTCACGTTGAGGCCTTGGCGCGCGACGCAGTTGCGGATCTGCTCCCAGCCGCGCTGCAAGAAGATGGCGAACGTGCTCGCAAACGGCACCTTGCCGGCGTGGGCCAGGCCGGCGGCCGTGACGACCATGTCTTGCTCGGCGATGCCCATCTGGAAGAACCGGTCCGGGAACTCCTTGCCGAACCACGCACTGCGCGTGCTGTCGGCCAAATCCGCATCCAGGGCGACGACTTCGTCGTGCTCGCGGCCAAGCGCCAGCAGGCCCTTGCCGTACCCGTCGCGGATGGCGACCTTGTCTCCGGGCTTCCAGTCCATGGGGCCCGCGACACGGATTCCCCTGATAGCGGTTGCCGGTCCTCGGGGGACCGGCGCCCGGGCTGCACCTCAGAGTGGCAGCGCGGCCAGGGCCGCAAATTGCTGCTTGAGGGTGCGCTTGGCCATCACCGGGTAGAGAAAGCGCAGCGCGCCGGGTTTGGCCTTGAACGCGGCCCACGTGGTCTGCGCGATGCGCGTGCCGCCCTTGCGCTCCTCCAAGCTCAGCTCAATGAAGCGCAACTGGAACTTGTCTTCGACGCGCCACACAATGCGGTTGGGCTGCTTGTCGATGATCTCGATGGTCCCTTCGAAAGTCCGCGCATCCGTGCCGAGGTGCTGGCGGTAGCCGAACGTGGATCCTTTGCGCACGTCCTTGCCTTTGGTCTGCCACACGTCTTCGACGTTGGAGCACCAGGCGGGGTCGTTGCGGGAATCTGCGACGAAACGGAACCAGCGCTTGGGGGGCCCCTCGAGGTGGTGGCGCACGCGCACGGGGCGCACGGGGTGGAGGCCTTCGGGCCAGTCAGGCTTCACGGCCAGGCAGCATCAAGCTCGGCCATCGCCTTTTCCATTTCTTCGTCGGTGAGGCAGCGGCCGTGGAAGGCTGCGGTGTCTTCCATGAAGGAGACGCCCTTGCCCTTCACGGTGTCCAGCACGATGCAGGTGGGCTTGCCGGCCTGCTCGGCTTCGTCATAGGCTGCCTGGATGGCGGCGATGTCGTGGCCGTCGCACTCGATGACGTGGAAGCCGAAGGCGCGGAACTTGTCGCCCACGGGCTCGATGCCCTTGACGGATTCGCAGTGTCCGTCGATCTGGATCTTGTTGTGGTCCACCAGGACGGTGACGTTGTCCAGGTTCTGGTGCGTGGTCGTCATGGCCGATTCCCAGACGTTGCCTTCTTGCAGTTCGCCGTCGCCAAGCATCACCCAGACGCGGCCCTTGTGCCCGTCGAGCTTCTTGGCAAGCGCGATGCCGTTGCCGTAGCCGAGCCCCATGCCGAGGCTGCCCGTGCTCATCTCGATGCCGGGGATCTTGCGGTCGGCGTGGCCTTGCAGCTGGCCGCCGAGGCGGCGCAGCTTGGGGAACTCCGCGGCGTCGATGAACCCCTTCTGCGCCAGCGTGGCGTAGAGGCCCGGGGCGCAGTGGCCCTTGCTGAGGATGAATATGTCCCGGTCAGGGTCATCCAAGCGGTCCGGCGCCACGTTCATCCGGTCGTACAGGGCGACGAGAGCCTCGGCTTGGCTAAACGATCCTCCAGGGTGGCCGCTGCCGGCGGCGTACGTCATCTTCAGCGTCTCGACGCGCACATCGCGGGCCAGGGCTTCCAGCTGCACACGCCGCCCAGTGTGGCCTCCTTCAAAACGCCTGCTTCGACAAGCATGCCTCAAGCCTTATGTTCCGGCACGGCCGGTCGAAACCATGCGGTTCCTCGTGGTTTCGTTTCTGATGCTTGCCTTCTCTGGATGCCTGTCTGCGCCGGTTGACGATGTGGCTGTCCCGGACGAGCCGGAGCCCGAAGTGGTCTCCTTCGAGCGCGCCGAAGTCACCATGAACTACTGGACGGTCTTTGCTGCCGACCCGGCCCTTGTGCCGATGATGGGCGCCGATGCCAACTACGTGCTTCGCTTGGAGATCGAGGAAGGCGCCAGCGTCCTTCTGGTGGAAGATGACGTGTCCATGTGCACGAGCCTGTGCTCCATGGACTACTGGGTCCTGGACCCCAACGGCGACGTGGCGCTCGAAAAGAGCGGCGGTACCCTC
>JBFKLD010000027.1:0-10269 GCA_041630755.1 Thermoplasmatota archaeon | reverse complement strand
GATGGCGCAGCCGTCCCATTCGAGCAGCGCCATGTACGGGCTTGGGTTGGCCTCCCGCAGGGACGCCAACAGGTCCGCCGGGTCGGCCTCGAGGGCCGTGCCAAATCGCGTGCTGAGATTTGTCTGGAAGTGGTCGCCGTCGAAGATGAGGCGCTTCAGCGCCCGCACGGCGTCCTCGAAGTCTCGCTGCGGCGTGGCTGGCTCCCAACGGACATCGGGCTTGGCTTTTCGAGGGCCGGCGGGCTCCACGTGCCAATCCACGTCGCCGTGCACCTCGACGGTTTCGCCAAAGACAATGGCCGAGCGGAACCTGCGAAGGAGAATCTCGGGCACCGCTGCGTGCCGGGCGTCGAGGGTCGGCTCGGCATAGACCAGGGATTCGTAGCCGAAGTACCCCGCCCATCCCCCTTGGAATCCTTGCTCCCCAGGCACGTGCTCCGCATCCAGCTGTTGCTGGAGCCAATCGAGGGGATTCGCATCCAAGGGCTCGCCATCCACCGTGGCTTTGCCGTGGTGGACGCGCAGCTCCATGTCGGGGTCGCAGGCGATGATGGTCTTGCGCGCCTCGGGGTGTGCCCCGGCGCTCAGAAACAGAAACGGTTGGCGCCCAGCCTCGCGCAGGGCGCGGTGCACGTCGAGGGGATCACTGGTTTCCACGAACCTCCTCCAAGGATTCCCCCAAGATCACCGCGCGGGCCTCGCCAGCAAGAAACAGGCTGCCCGCCACGACGATGCGGGTCGCCCCGGCGTCGAGGGCACTGCGGAGCGCCTCCTCAAAGCTTCCCGCGGGCGCAAAGGGGATCGAGACATCAATGGCTTCGCGCATCTCTTCGGACTCGACGCGTCGGCCGGAACGCACGGGCACGCCCCACACGCGGCGCGCCAGTGGCGCCCATTGGTTCAGGATCGTCTTCCAAGGCTTGTCGCGGTTGGCTCCGACGATCAGATCGAAGCTTGCCCAGTCGATGTGGCCCAGGTAGCGTCGGAGCGCATGGGCTCCATCCTCATTGTGCGCGCCGTCAATGAGCACCTCGGCATCGCCCCAGTCCGGCGGCACGCGCATCCGTTCAAGACGGCCAGGGATGACCGTGTCGCGCAGCGCGCGCTGCACCGCAAACGGGGGAAGTGTCAGCCCCTGGACGCGCAGGGCATCCGCGGCAGCGACAACGAGCGCAGCGTTGGAAAGCTGATGCTCTCCCGCGGCGCCGATCTCGTAGTGCGCATCGCCGTTGGGCGAAAGAAGGCGCATGCCGTTGACGTCGGGCAACACCGTGTAATCTTCTCCGACAACGCTCATGGGCGCGCGCACGTCATGGCTGACAGACTTGATGATGTGCAGCGCATCGCCCTTGGCGGCCGTGACGCAGGGCACGCCAGGCTTCATGATGCCGGCCTTCTCGAGGGCGATGTCTCCGATGTGCTCGCCAAGCATGGCTTGATGGTCGAGGCCGACGTTGGTGATGACGGTGAGGCGAGGCTCCAAGACGTTGGTGGCGTCGAGGCGCCCTCCGAGGCCTGTCTCGGCCACCACCCATTCGATGCCTGCGCGTTGGAAGATGAGAAACGCTGCGGCGATGCTGATCTCGAAGAAGGTTGGCGGCTCGTCGAGCCCTTCGACGTGCGGGCGCAAGTCGCTCAGGGCATGGGCGACCTCGTCGCGGGTGGCATCCCGTCCGTCCAGGTGGATGCGCTCGGTGAAATGGACGAGGTGGGGGCTCGTCGTCCGACCCACTTTGCATCCTGCGTTGGCCAATGCGGCAGCAAGCATGTGCGTGACGCTGCCTTTTCCGTTGGTGCCTGCGATGTGGATGCTCTGGAACGAATGCTGAGGGTTGCCGACCAGCTCCAAGAGGCGCCGCATCTTTTCCAGGCCGAGCTTGATCCCAAGCCCCTGCCGCGCGTACAGCCATTCCAGGGCCTCGTCGTAGTCCATGCTAGAACCCGTGCGCGTACACGGCGCCAGGCACAAGGCTGACGCGGTCCTTCCAGCTGGGGCCCGGGCTGATGTGCGCGCGCCCATCCACGACGACGATGCGGTTCTCGGCAAACAGCTGGACCGTGCGGGGCAAGATGTGGTGCTCGAGCGCGTGCACGGCATCTTTGTCCACTTCCAGCACACCTTCGGCAGCCAAGGCCGCCTGGAGCACGATGGGGCCGCCGTCCAAGTCGGGGGTCACGATGTGGGTCGTGCATCCGATGATGCCGACGCCAGCGTGCAGGGCGTCGCGCACGCCGTGGGCGCCCTTGAATGCGGGCAGCAGGCTCGGGTGGATGTTGATGACGCGGCCGGGGAAGCGCTTGAGCACCTGGGTTCCCAGGATGCGCATGTAGCCCGCCAGAACGACCAAGTCCGGATCTTCGAGGTCCAAGATCTCCAGGATCTGGTCATTGTGCTCATCGGCGCTCAGGCCCTTGCGCGGCTGGATGGCCGTGGTGATGCCGCGGGCACGGGCCTTCTGGATGACGGGTGCTTCGCGGTCCGCCAGCACAAGCGTGATCGTCGCCTCGACGAATCCGGCTTCGATGGCCGTGGCCAGGGCTTCAAAGTTGCTTCCTTGGCCGGAGGCAAGGACCGCGACGCGCATCAGTGGCGGAAGCTCCGTTGGCCGCTGAAGACCATGGCGATGCCGTGCTCGTTGGCGGCTTCGATGACTTCGTCGTCGCGGATGCTGCCGCCAGGTTGGACGATGGCGCTGACCCCGTGCTCGGCCGCCACATCCACAGCATCACGGAACGGGAAGAACGCGTCGCTGGCCATGACGCTGCCTTGGATCTTCTCGCCGCCCTGGTGGGTGGCGATGGTGGTCGAGTCCACGCGCGCCGTCTGGCCACCGCCGATGCCGACGGTCTTGGTGCCTTGCACGAAGACGACGGCGTTGCTGCGGATGGCCTTCACACAGCGTGCGGCGAAGAGGAGGCTCTCCATCTGCGCATCGTTGGGCTCGGTCTTGGTGACCACCTTCCAGTCGTGCACGTCGTAGGGCTTGAGGTCCCGGTCTTGGACAAGCAAGCCCCCGGTGATGCTGCGGATCTGGGTGCCGCTGCGGTGGTAATCTTCGGCCAAGCCAGGCACGGCCAGCAAACGGAGATTCTTCTTCTTCTGCAGGCAAGCCAGCGCGTCCTCGTCGAACGAGGGGGCGATGATGATCTCCAGGAAGAGCTTCGAGAGCGCTTCGGCCACGGCGAGGGTGACGGGCCGGTTGAAGGCCACCACGCCGCCGAAGGGGCTGTACGGGTCGCAAGCGAGGGCGTCCTCCCAGGCCTGTTCGATGGTGGGTGCCGTCGCGATTCCGCAGGGAGTGGCGTGCTTGATGATGACGCACGCGGGGCGCTCGGGGAATTCCTTGACGGATTCCAAGGCCAGATCGGCGTCGAGGATGTTGTTGTAGCTCAGCTGCTTGCCGTGCAGCTGCTTGGAGCGGATGATGCTGGGCTCCACCACGTTGCGGGCCCGGCCTTCTCGTAGTACGCAGCCCGCTGGTGGCTGTTCTCCCCGTAGCGCAGCACGTCGCGGCGGTCGTAGGCGAACACAAGGTGCTCCGGGTAGTCGGTGAGGCCGTAGCGCTTGCTGAGCACGCGCGCGATGACGGCGTCGTAGCGTGCCGTGAGCTGGAAGGCGCGCAGCGCCAGCTCGCGACGCAGATCGTCGTCAATGTTGCCCGTCTCGATGGCTTCGGCCACGCGGCCGTACTGGTCGGGGCTCGTGACGACGAGCACATGCTTGTGGTTCTTGGCGGCAGCGCGCAGGAGCGTGGGCCCGCCGATGTCGATCTCTTCGATCAGGGCGTCCAAGTCGGCGCCAGCGGCCGCGGCCTGCTCGAAGGGGTAGAGATTGACGCAGACGATGTCAATGCCTTCGATGTCATGGGCCGCCATGGCATCTTGGTGCTCCTTCTTGTCGCGCAAGGCCAGGACGCCCCCGTGGATGCGCGGATGGAGCGTCTTGATCCGCCCATCCATCATTTCGGGGAATCCGGTGACATCGCTTACGTCCTTGACGGTAAGCCCTTCGTCACGCAGAAGTTGCGCGGTGCCGCCGGTGGACAGGAGTTCAACACCTGCGGCGGACAAGCGGCGACCGAAGGCCGCCACTCCATTCTTGTCAGAGACGCTAAGCAAGGCACGCATGCCAACGGCGCGCACGGAGCGGCCACTTAAAGCGTGTCCGTGCCCGCAGAGGCTTGTAGGAGCGCATCCACGTCGGGGTAATCGGCGATGTCGTCGCCATAATGGGCCCACACGATGCGCCCATCCTCGATGAGGAATTCCGCCGGCTCCAGGGTCTTGTGCGCTTCGACGGCGTCACGGATCTTCGGGTCGATGGGGATCTCCCGCCGCGCTTCGAGGCGGGCCGGGCTGAAGCCACCCCGAATCCAGCCCCACACGCTGCTTTGGACACCGTAGGCTTGATACACCTTCATGGCCGGATCGGGAACTTGCGGGAACCCGACGCGCCCGATGTCCTCTTGGACGCGGTGGCGCGGGCTGGCCCAGAAGCCGATGGCTTGGGCATCCAGGTCCGCCAGGCGGCGGCGCAGCTTCTTGAGGTAGAGCTTGCTCACGGGGCACCCTGTGTCCCGGAAGAAGACCAGGAGGACCTTCCCGGAGTAGCGGGAGAGGGAGACGGGCTCCACATCGGCATCCAGCACCAGGAAATCCGGCGCTGCATCGCCTGCCTGCAACGACATGACCACGACTAGATGGCGCGGCAATGGTACTTACGGCTTTGCTGTCCGGCAGTGGGGCCGCAGGCCCGCTACGGGGACACGTATTCCAGATCCTCGGAGCGCACCCAGGCGATCAGATCGAGGGCGACTTCACAGGACTCCGACACCTCGGGGTTCGGGTCTTCCAGGTACTTCTTCAGCACCGGGACGGCCTCTTCTTCGCCGATGGCGCCGAGGGCTTCGGCGGCCTCGTGGCGCACCATCACGTGCTCGTCGTCTTGGGAGAGGACGTGGATGAGGTGGGGCACCGCGTGGGCGTCCTGCATCTGGCCGAGCACGTAGGCCAGCTCGTGGCGCAGCAAGGCGCTCGGGTCGGCAAACGCGGCCGCCAGCGCATCCACGGCGTCGGCACCGCCTTGGTTGCGCAGGGCGAACACGGCGCGCATGCGCTGGAACATCGGAAGGCTGGTGTCCAGCAGCTGCGCGCGCAGGGCGGCCACTTCGGCACGTTCCGTGGGCGGAACTTGGGGCGGGGCCGGGTCTACGCTGGTGTATCCAGATTCCTCACGCCAGGTGTCGAGCTGTTCGCGGCGGTCCACGAAGGGGTTTCAGAAAGCCCCGCATTTACGCGTTGTGGGCCAGCGCCTTCTGCATGAGCGTGGCAGCAATGGCGCGCCAATCCTCGAATTGCGCGGGCTTGATGATGATCTCGATGCCCGGCGTGCCCTCGATGTCGGTGCTCGCGGTGAACAGCACGCACAGGACCGCGTGGCGCACCTGGCTCCGGGCACGCTGCAAGGAGGCAAGGCCCGATCCTCCCGGCACGTCGTGGTCGAACACAAGCAGCGCCGGTCCATCGAGCTGATCCACCAGTTCGTCGGCCGTTGGCGCGTCGGGCGCCACATGGACCTGGATCTGCCGGTCGCGCACGACGTCGGCCCAGATGGTTTGCTGCAAGCTACGCTGAACAGGATCGTCCTCCAATAGAACAACGTGGCTGACTGCGGGCACCAAGGCGTTCGACAGCATGGACGGCCTAAGCGGGTTCCTACAATCTGGCGCATGCGCCCATGGCCACGCGCTGAGGCGTCACCTTTTGGCGCTTTGTGTGCCGAAAAGTTACTCCTTGCCCTTGCGCACCAATGAGTGCGTCATGGCGTCCGGGATGGGCAGCTGCATCAGCTCCAAAAGGGTCGGAGCCACATTGGCCAGGGCCCCGCCTTCGGCCAGCTCGACGTCCGCCCCGACGAGGATGAGGGGGCTGGGTTCCATCGAATGGTTCGTGAGGCGGTCGCCGACGCCGCCGTCCTCGGCCGGCCGGCACATCTCCTCGACGTTGCCGTGGTCGCTGGTGATCAGGACCACGTACCCGAGCTCTTCACCGACCTGGGTCAGGCGGTCAAGGCAGTTGTCCATGAACTCCATGCAGGCGATCCCCGCTTCCAGGTTGCCCGTGTGGCCGACCATGTCGGGGTTGGCGAAGTTGACCACAAGCAGGTCGTAGTCGCCGGAGCCCATCGCGTGCAGCAGATGGTCCGTGACTTCGCCAGCACTCATCTCGGGCTTCTGGTCGTACGTGGCGACGCGGGGACTCGGCACAAGGACGCGTTCTTCGCCGTCGAACGGCTCCTCGCGCCCGCCGTTGAGGAAGTAGGTGACGTGGGCGTACTTCTCCGTCTCAGCGATGCGAAATTGCTTGAGCCCTAATGCGGCGATGTGCTCACCAAGCGTGTCGCGCGGACGCGCCGGGGGATAGGCGACCGCAAGATCGGGGTATTCCAGGAACGTGTCGTCGTACTGCGTGGTGCACACCCAGAAGACCTGCGGCGGAGTCCGCTTGAAGCCGTCGAAGCTGGGTTGCTTGAACGCCCGCGTCATCTGACGGCTGCGATCAGGTCGGAAGTTGAGCCAGATGACGGCATCCCCGTCACGCACGGCACCGGCATCGTCAATGCTCGTCGCTTTCCAGAATTCGTCGTCTTCGCCGGCCGCGTAGGCAAGCTCGAGGCCCTCTTGCCACGTGGCTGCCCGGCGTTCGCACGACTTGCCTGCAAAGAGGTTGTACGCATGCTCGACACGCTCCCATCGCTGGTCGCGGTCCATGGCATAGAAGCGGCCGACCATGTCGGCAATCTTGCCGGCGCCCGCGTCGGCCATCTGCTTTTCGAGCGTCGCGAAGAACGCCTGCGCGCTGCGGGGGTCCGTGTCGCGACCGTCACCGATGGGGTGGACCCATGTCTCGACGCCGGCCTTGGCGCACGACTGGAGTGCGGCCCCGAAGTGGTTCTCGTGCGCGTGGACGCCTCCTGAGCCGAGAAGGCCGAACAAGTGGACGCGTCCACCGGAGGCCTTGGCATAGGCGAAGGCCTTCTGGTAGGCGTCGTTGTCTCCAAAGACGCCATCCTCGATGGCCTTGTTGATCTTCAGAAAGTCTTGGTAGATGACCCGCCCGGCACCGATGTTGAGGTGGCCGACCTCGGAGTTGCCCATCTGGCCCGCCGGCAAACCAACGTGGTGCTGGTTGTTGTCGATGAGCGTCCAGGGGCGCGTGGCGCGCAGCTTGTCGAGGCACGGCGTCTGCGCAAGCTCGACGGCATTGCAAGGGTGTCCAGGTTGACCAAAGCCAAATCCGTCCAGAATGACAAGGAGCGCGGGCCGCACGCGCGGGCCACCGGCTGGGCGACCTTAACGGCACCGCTGGGCGCGTCACTGCAGGAACGCTTCGTGGATGCGCGTGTAGGTCGCCCCTTCTTTCGACAGCGTCGAGCGATAGAGCACCACGCGATCGATCTCCCCCTCGGAAAACACCGTTTGCCGATGATGCTCGGCAAACCAGCGGACGTCCACGACATCCTTCAGGCGCGCCAGCGTCACATGCGCACGAAAATGGCGCGCGTCACGATCTCCGGTGGCCGCGCGCACGGCGTCGGCGAGGGCATCCAACCCATCCGCCTTGACGCGCGCCCACACGATGCGTGCGTGACGCTCCGAGGTGAACGCCCCAACCCCGACGACGCGGCAAGGCATCCGAGACATCGCCGCCACCGCATCGTCAATGGCGTGCTTCAGCTCCGGCACGCGGCCTTCGTCCACGTCGCCCAGGAAGCTCAACGTCACGTGCGGTTCGCCCGCCATGCGTCCGGGCACGCGCTCCAGAAGCTCGCGCGCCGCCGCAGCGTACCGGCGGCTGGGGGGAACCGGGACTCCAACGAACAGGCGCACACGGGGCGAACGCCTTGGGGCCTTTGGAACCACCGGCGGCCTTCAAATCGAAAGAGAGCTGCGCGACCTTGTGAAGTACGACCGCGTCCACGCGACACTGCAGGCCCTTGACCCGAAGGAATGGGTCAATCTTGGGGAGCGGTTTGCGCTGCGCGCGGATGTGCGCCTTCAGCTGACGCTGGAAGAAGTGGTGGATGGCGAAGAGATCGGGGAATGCTGCGGCCAGCTTCCGGACAAGTACGAGACGTGGGTTCTGCGCTACAGCGGCGTGGAGCTGGCAGACTACGTGTTTGCGGTGATGGACCGACGCGAAGCCACCAGCACGATTGTGCCGTACGGCTACGAAGATGCCGAAACGGTGAGCCTCATCCACACGAACGTGGGGGCGCTTCTCTACGGCCGCGAAACCATTGACGCGAGCATGAAGCAGTTCGGCGTCAAAGTCAGCGTCGGCAAGGGCTTGATCTAAGCCTGCGTCGGCAAGCGGAACGAGAACGTCGTTCCCTTCCCTTCGCCCTCGCTGTGGACCATGATCTCGCCACCGTGGGCCTCCACGATGCCCTTGACGATCGCGAGGCCAAGACCGGTCCCAGGGATGTTGCCGTGTCCCGTGTGGACGCGTTGGTAGGCGTCGAAGACCTTCTCGCGCTGCTCCGCCGTCAGGCCAAGGCCTTCGTCGCGCACGGCCACCAGCACTTGCCGGTGCTCTGGTTCAACGAGCACGTGGATGATGCCGCCGCTTGGGCTGTACTTGATGGCGTTGCTGAGGATGTTGTCCATGACCTGGCCGATCTTGTGGGCATCCACCATGGCCTTGGCTGTCTCGACGCGCATCTCGATCGTGCAGTTTCCGGCCGCAGCGTCTTCTTCGTACGCATGGCATGCGTCGCGCACAATCTCGGCGACGTCCGCCTCCGCCAACGACAGCTCCAGCTTCGCTTCCTGCATGCGGCTGACTTCCTTCATGTTGTCCACGAGGAGGCTCAGCCGCTCCACGTTCCGGTGGATGGTCTTGACCGCGCGCTCGCGCTTCTGCGTGTCATCGATGCCGGCCTTCAGGAGGTGAAGCTGGAGCCGGATCGGGCTAAGCGGGTTGCCAAGCTCGTGGGCCACGCTTCCCAAGAATTGGCTCTTGAAGCCTTCCAGCTCCTTCGTCGTCGCCAATTCTTCGCGACTGGAAGCGAGTGTCTGGGCCTGCGAGAGCAAGGAGTTGGCCTGGGCCCCAAGGTGGCCCATCACGGCCAGGGTGTCCTCCGGGCTGCCTGCAGTGCGGTCCGGGACCGCCCAAAGAAACGCAATGTCATCCACGGGGGCAAGCAGCACTCCATGGCTGTGGCTTCCCGGGGTCACGATGCGAAGGCCCTCCGGCACTTCGCCAGCGCGCAGCCGCATGGGACCGCCGCGCATCAGGTCGCGCACGGTCTGGACCGCGCTGTCAGGGCCGCGCGCATCCAGCCAGTAGGCGCCGCTGCGGCTGGTGCCGGTGGCTTCGGCCACGCTTGCCTTGAGGTGGCGCATCATCGTCTCGGGGTCGCCTTCGCCAGCATGGGCGGCAAGCACTTCGACGGCGCGCTGGACAGCGGCCGCTTCCCACAATCGAAGAAGCGGACGTGGCGGGGCAAGGGCCCCAAGGAGCAGGAGGGCGTTCAGAAGCCACAGGACCCCGGCGAAGGGCGTCAGCGGCCCGAACGCCGCGTGGACGCTTGGCAGCAGTCCGATGGCCAAAGCGAAGCTCGCGTAAGCCGCGAACCGCACCCGCGAGGCGGCCACGCCCCGGATCCGGGCTGCGTGCACGGCCATGATGATGCCCACCGTGATGGCCGCCACTGCAGCAAGCCCGAACGCGATGGGGTCGCGCGGCAACTGCGTGACGGGCAGCAAGATGTACACACCTGCCGCGATCGCTCCGAGCGCGGCCGGGAGCCAAGCCGTCACAAAACGTGTCTTGGCCAGCGGCTGCGCGGCGACGCTCAGGATGCCCGGGACCGCCAAGAGGCTCACCGTGGCGACCATCTGCAAGCGCAAGTCTGGACTCACCATCGGCGCAAGCGTCCCGGTGGCTGCTACGGCAAAGAGCGTGGCTGCCTCAAGGTAGGCCACCGTAGGGTGGCGCAGGAACCGCCACCCGCTGAGGAGGAAGCCCCAGACCAGAAGGACAGATGCGGTTGCGGCAACCGGCTCAAGCACTGGCGAGGCGAGGAGGAAGCGGGTATAAGGCGGCCTCGCTGCGGCGCCGACCTACCGAAGCACTTGAAAACGGACGGCGGCGTGGCCCGCCAGCAGGCAGCCCCCTGGGAACCTGCGGCGTGGCCTCGCTGCGCTCCTCACCCACCTCCGAAGGCGCTGCGCGCCCCGGGGGCTGCGTGGCCTCGTCGCTGCG
>JBFKLD010000026.1:0-10315 GCA_041630755.1 Thermoplasmatota archaeon | reverse complement strand
GGACGCCGCCGAAGACGAAGCTGCGCCACAGCCCGGGGGGCTGCTCTTGGCGCGTCAAGTGTGCGCCTTTGACGGGCACCGGCATCACAAACGTCTGCAACGGTTGTGCGGGTGTGCCGCGCACGACCACGCGGCCTGCGGAGTACTTGGGGCGCTTCGTTGCGGTGTACGGAGTCTCAGCCATCAAGCGTACATCTGTGGCTCGACCCACATGGTCCGAGGCTCGAACAGGTGGAATCCTCGCCACCGGTGGGTTCAACGGCCCCCTGGAGGTGCCCTGCCCATGCACGCCATGGAGCTGGGACACGTCGTCTTCTATGTCCGTGACCTCGAAGCGAGCCTCGCGTTCTACCGCGACTTGCTCGGCTTCTCGGTCGTGGGTGAGGCCTTTGGTGGCCGCGCAGCCGCGCTCACTGGAGGCCGCACCCATCACGAGCTGCTGCTTATCCAAGTCGGCGACGCGCCTGGTCCCGAAACGCTCGGTCCGCAGCGCCGGGGGCTCTACCACATCGGCATCAAAGTGGGCGATTCACTGGAGCAGCTGCGCCGGGCCAAGCAAGAGCTGGAAGATGGCGGAATCGCCATTGATGGCGCCAGCGACCACACGGCCACGTGGAGCCTCTACGTCCGCGACCCCGACGGCAATGAGGTGGAGCTGTACTGCGACAATCCCGACGTCGATTGGCGCAGCAACCCTTCGGCCGTGCTGGTGCCGACGAAGCCGCTGCGGCTCTAGCCCTTGGCCACGGCCCGTGATCCGGGCGCGGTGGCCGGATGCGTTATCTGTTCTGTGGGGGAGTGCCCGTCATGGCAAGCGAATCTCGCATCGCCGTCCTGGCCGCCTTCTTCGGCAATCTCATCATTGCCATCGGCAAGCTCGTGGCGGGGCTGGCGTCGGGTTCTGCGAGCATGCTTGCCGAGTCCGCACACAGCTTCAGCGACGTTGGAAACCAAGTCCTGCTCCTGATCGGCATCCAGCGGTCCACCCGGCCGCCCTCGCCCAAGTACCCATTTGGCACTGGAAAGGCGGCATACTTCTGGCCGTTCATGGTGGCGGTGCTGCTGTTTGGGGTCGCGGGTGCGTACTCCATCTTCGAGGGCATCGAGAAGTTCCGCCACCCCCACCCCGTGGAAGACATCACGCTGTCGCTCATCGTGCTCGGCGTGGCCTTCATCATTGAAGCTGGCACC
Organism: Thermoplasmatota archaeon; assembly: GCA_041630755.1. GTDB lineage: Archaea > Thermoplasmatota > E2 > JACPAO01 > JAHFTW01 > JBFKLD01. The sequence continues at coordinate 9,124 of JBFKLD010000026.1, read as the reverse complement.
CTCGGCGTTGCGGTCGCGCAGGCAGTCAAGCTGGCTCGCAAGGAAGGACTGGCGTGGCGCGCGTTCTTCCGCGAGAACCGGGACGCGAGCTTGCTGACCGTCCTCATCGAAGACGGGTTGGCCCTGGTCGGTTTGCCCATTGCCGCAGCGGCCATCACGCTCACGAAGTGGACGGGCGATGCCCGGTTCGACGCGGCGGGCAGCTTGCTCATCGGCACGCTCCTGATGGGCTTCGCGCTGTACTTGGGAAGCAGCGTGCGCAGCCTGTTGCTCGGCCGCGGGCTTGGCGCTCACGAGCTGACGAAGGTCCACGCAGTCATCGAAGCCGACCCCGCGGTGCGCCACTTGCGCAGCCTCAAGACCATGCACCTTGGCCCACAAAGTGTGCTCTTGGCAGCAGAAGTTGACCTAGGTGACGGCCTGACAGCCAAGCAGGCGGCCACGGTCCTGCGGAAGCTGGAGGCGCAATTGCGCACCGCCGTGCCTGAGCTGGACCACGTGTACCTCGAAGACCACGGGCCGGATGCGTGACCTTGTCGGACTAGTAGACCGTGACGCCTTTGACGCCCTCGACGCCCTGAAGCAGCGGGATCAAATGGCCCGGGACTTGCTGCTCCGTCACCACGAACAGGCGTGCCTCGTCCGTGAATGTGGGGTCCTCCACAATGGCCTGGCGGACGTTGAGCTGGGCGTCGCGGATGACGCGTGCCACGTCGCTCAGGATGCCTGGCTGGGCCGCGTCTTCGGGAATGATCTCGATGACGCCGCACCCGAGAGCCGGGGCGACTTCCTTCAAGTGCAGCGTCGGGTGGAACTTCGTGAACACCCCTTCCAGCCGGGGGTCCTGCAAGATGGTCTCCACGGTGCTGCGCACGATGCGGCGGTCCACATTCGCCGCCCGGCCGATGGCGGTGTCTGCAATCTCGATGTCGCCCGCATGGACCTTGCCGTCGTGGATGCGAAGGCCGTGCTGGATCATCAAGCGCACCACGCGCTCCTGGGCCGGGTACCGGCGGAAGTGGTCGATCAAGACCTGCCACATATGGGTGGCACTGTCCAATTCCGTACAAGACTGTTTCCCAAAGTGGAACGTTGTTGCTCTTTTCCGGGCAAGAAAGGCCAAAAGCAGGCATCGGCCTCGGCGGCCTGATGGCAGCCAACCCGGTCCGCATGGCCCGCATCCACCCGCCTGGCCGACCCCTCCTCATGGTCCCCATGGACCACGGGATCAGCATGGGGCCCGTGCCGGGGCTCGTCCACCCCGCCACCACCCTCGAAGAGGTTGCCCAAGGCGGGGCCACCTGCACCGCGGTCCACAAAGGGCTCGTGCCTGCCGCCAGCCACGTCGCCAGCCGCATGGGCATCCTCATGCACCTCAGCGCCAGCACAGACGTGGGCCCAGACAGCCACGAGAAGCGCCTCGTCGGCACCGTCCAAGAAGCTGCGCGCCTCGGCTGCGACGGCGTCAGCATCCACGTCAACGTCGGCGCCCGAACCGAACCCGCCATGCTCGAGGATGCGGGACGCGTCAGCACCCAATGCAACGCCCTCGGCATGCCCCTTCTGGCCATGATGTACCCCCGCGGCCCCGAGGTCAAGGACCCCTTTGACCCGGTCTTGGTGGCGCACGCGGCCCGCCTTGGTGCCGAGCTTGGCGCCGACATCGTCAAGGTCCCCTACACAGGCGACCCAGACACCTTCCGCCCGGTCGTCGAAGGTGCCGGCGTGCCCGTCATCATCGCAGGCGGCCCCCGGCGCCGCACCTCGGACGACTTCCTGCGTGATGTGCGTGGGGCCGCTGAAGCGGGCGCTGCTGGAGTCAGCGTTGGCCGCAACGTCTTCCAAAGCGACGATCCTCGCCAAGCGATGCGCGACATCGCGGCTTGCTTCCAATGACACGCATCCCCCTGTGGGCCGACGTGCGTGGGGCATCGGCAGACGTGCTTGCCGCCGCCACCGTCTGCGACGCCGTGCTTGCCAACCCAGGAGACGATGTGCCCCCGGGACTGCGCGTGCTCGAAGAGCGCGACGGCCGCTTGCACGACGACGGCCGCGAAGTCGGCCGCCTCATCGCCATGGACTCCGCGGCGGACCAAGACGCGGCGGCAGCGGAGCCGGGCATCGTCATCGTGGATGGCGGCAGCTGGACCATCATCCCCCTCGAAAATCTCATCGCGGCCCGCCGTGACCGCCCTGGGACACTGTTCGGGCTGGCCCGCAGCCTCGACCAGGTGCGGCTCTTTCGCGACACCCTGGAGGTGGGCGTCCACGGCATCGTCCTCGCCGCTGACGACCCCTCGATGTTCGCAGAGGCGGACAGGCTCCTGCGGGCTCGCGGGCCACGCCGCGACGACGCCGCCGAGGGCGTGATGCCCATCGCGCTGCAGCCTGCCAAGGTCACGCGCGTGGAAGACGCGGGCATGGGCGACCGCGTCTGCGTGGATTGCACGAGCGTCTTCTCCGACGGCGAAGGCCTGCTCATCGGAAGCACGGCGCGCAGCTACGCGCTCGTCCACGCAGAGACCCTCGAATCCGCATACGTGCGCGCCAGGCCTTTTCGGGTCAATGCCGGTGCCATCCACTCCTACATGCTCGGACCCGGAGGAAAGACCCGGTACCTGAGCGAAGCCGCCGCAGGCCAAGATGTCCTTGCCGTCGCGCGAAGCGGCCGCACCCGCGTGCTCAAGGTGGGCCGCGCCAAGATTGAGAAGCGTCCCCATACGCTCATCGAATGGGACCAAGGCGGCGTCCGCTCCACGGCCATCCTGCAAACGGCGGAGACGATCCGCCTTGTGCGCCCGGATGGCACCGTGGTGGCCGTGACCGACCTTGCCCCCGGTGACGTCATCCTCGTGCATGCCGAGCACGCGGCCCGCCACTTCGGCATGCCCGTGGACGAGCACCTGGAGGAACGATGATCCGCATCGCCACTGCGCACAGCGTCGAAGAAGCCGCCGCCGCGGCCGCCGACGTCGTCGAGGTGCGCCTCGACGCCCACTGGCCCACCCCGCCGAGCGAAGAGCAAGCAACCGAAACTCTGCTTGCGTACTTGGACACGGGAAAGACGCTGCTGGCCACGCTGCGCCCGCAGCGGCAAGGGGGTGCCTACGACGGCCCCGAGGACGTCCGCTTGGGCCTTCTCGTCGCCGCCGCCAAAGCAGGATTTGCCTACGTGGACCTTGAAGGCGACCTGCAGCAGCCAGCCCCTGTTCTGCGCGCCCTCGAAGACGCCGGGGCCAAGGTCATCGTCAGCGACCACACGCTCCCCACAGTGCCCGCGCGCGACGTTGGACTGCAGCACCTCGTGCGCCTGCAAGACCACAGGCAAGCCATCGACAAGATCGCATTGCCTGCCGGCAGCTTCGCCGACGCGCTGCGCGCGTTGGAGCTGGCCCACGCCCACGCTGCCCGGGGCGGCCATCCTTGCGTCATGCCGCATGGCTTTGGCGACCCGCAGCTGCGTGCCCTTCTCGCCTTGGCCGGAAATGTGGCCACCTACGGACACGCAGGCACACCCGCGGTGCCCGGCCAACCGGCGCTTGCAGACATCCAAGCCACCTGGGACCACTGGGGCCTCGATGTGAAGAACCTCCCCGCCGCAGGGCACCGTCCATGGTTTGCCGTGCTCGGCAGGCCTGTCGGCCACTCGCTCAGCCCCCGCATCCACAACGCCGCCCTGGCCACCGCAGATCGCCCCGAACGCTTCGGAGCCCTGGACGTCCCCGACAGCGCCGGCGCGTTCCGATTGGTGCTCACCATCGCGGCCCGCATCGGCCTGGCTGGCGCAAGCGTCACGCATCCCCATAAGCACCACGCGCTGCTGGCCACCACGCCGGATGCCACAGCCAAGGCAGTCGGGGCGGTCAATTGCGTCCGCATGCGTGGCGGCACTCCGGAAGGGACCAACACCGACGCCACGGCGGCCAAGCGCTTGCTTGCCAACGCATCGTCGGTGGTTGTCCTCGGTGCCGGGGGCGCGGCTCGCGCCGTCCTCCATGCCGCGCGCGAACTGGGCATCCCGGCGACCTTCACCAGCCGCGACGAAGAGCGCGCCCGGGCCGTCGAAGGCGATCTGGGCGCCACGTGGGTGCCCTGGGACCAGCGCCACACCATCGAAGCCGACGCCTGGGTGCAAGCCACCCCGGCCGCCGTCGACGCGACTCTCCAGGGCGCGACCTTGGCCATCGAATTGAACTACGCGGCCGAAAGCCCATTCGCGTTGGCCGCTCGCCAAGCAGGCATCCCATGCGTGGATGGCAAGCAGTTTCTTGTCGAACAAGCCGTGGACGCCTACCGCTTCTGGACCGGCAACGAGCCCTCCCGCGCATCCATGGAGGCGGCGCTGGAGGACGCGCCTTGAATGGTGCGATCTCCATCATCAACGCCACTGCTACCGGGATCGGCTGCAGCCTGGCCACTACGGACACCCTCCGCGCGCAGTGGCAATGGGGCGGAGACACCTTCGATTTCGCGGGCGGCGACGACCGGCTCGCCGTGGCTGCCTACTGGCACCTCGCGCAGCGTCTGGGCCGAAGAGACGGAGCGCGGATCCGCACCACCAGCACGCTGCCTCCGGCGCGTGGCCTGAAGACCAGCAGCGCCGCCGCCGCCGCCATGCTGGACGCGGGAATGCGGGCCCATGGAGGCACCTACGCGCAGGACGCGCTCATCCATGACGCCGTGGCCATCAACCGCAAAGCCGGCACGACGCTGACGGGCGCCTACGACGACCAAGTCGCCGTCGTGATGGGGGGTTGCCACATCACAGACAACCACAGCCAGCGCATCGAAGCTCGCATCCCCATCGAGCCATGGCACATCGCGGTCTGGGTTCCCGACCACGCCCTCCCCAAAGCACAGATTGCCCCCGTAGACCCCGCGCCCGCGCGCGCCGCCGTCCACGACGCCATCGCCCTCGCGCGAAGGGGCGACGTGCCCGCGGCGCTCACCGTGAACGGTGAAGCCTACACACGCCTCTACCAGGACGCCGGGCTGCCCATCTCCGATGCGCCCGTGTCTGTCGCGTTGGCTGCCGGTGCCCGCGGCGCAGGCCTCAGCGGCACAGGCCCCAGCGTGGCCGCCCTCTTCGACGCCCCCATCGAGCTGCCCGCCGTCCCCGGTGGGCGATGGCACTGGACGCGCGCGCAGGAGGCCGCATGAAGTGGACCACACGGCCGGGCGCCGTCCACGGCACCGTGCGCGTGCCCGGCTCCAAAAGCATCACGCACCGTGCCCACATCCTCGCTGCGCTGGGACACGCGCGTGTCGAAGGCGCCCTGGACGCAGCAGACACCCGCGCCACCGCCGATGCCATGGCCCGGTACCCCGAACTTGGTCACGTGGATTGTGGCAATTCTGGCACGACGCTTCGACTCCTCACGGGGCTCGCGGCGCGGCTTGATGCGCCGGTTTCGTTCAGCGGCGACCCGAGCCTCTCCGGGCGCCCCAACGGCCCCCTGCTTGACGCCCTGGCGCGCGCCGGTGCCACCATCCGCGGAGGCCCCACCCTCCCGTACACCATCGAGGGTCCCATCCAACCGGGCGCGTTCACGCTTCCGGCCAACGTCAGCAGCCAGTACGCAAGCAGCCTGCTGCTGGCGCTGCCCTTTCTTGAAGGAGACTCGACGCTGCGCTTGGAAAAGCCCATCGCCAGCCGCCCCTACATTGCCATCACGCTCGCCATGATGGCCGACGCGGGCCTCGAAGTCCACGCGGCGGATGGGGTGTACCACATCCCTGGAAACCAATCCGTCAAGGCGGCTTGCATCCGCGTCGAGGGCGACTGGAGCACCGCCGCGTTCCCGCTGGTGGCCGGCGCCATCGCGGGCGCGGTGACCGTCGAAGGATTGCGCCTCGACAGCCCGCAGGGCGACAAGAAGATCCTCGCTTTCCTGGAAGCCTTCGGAGCGGAGGTCGAGGTGGGCACGTCCGTCACTGCTTCCGCCGGAGCCCTGCGCGGCACCGACGTGGATGTCTTCGACACTCCTGATCTGTTTCCGGCGCTTGCCGCGCTGGCCGCGTGCGCGACGGGCACGACTACGTTCACAGGAGGCACGAGCCTCCGCGACAAGGAATCGGACCGCATCGCCGCGATGGCTGAAGGGCTCACCGCCATGGGCGTCCGCTGCCAGGAGACCGACGATGGCCTCCTTGTGCAGGGCAATCCCGACGCACTCAAACCTGCAACAGTCCATGGCCACCATGACCACCGCATCCACATGGCACTCTCCCTTCTGGGATTGCGGTGTGGTGTCACGGTCACAGACGCTGAAAGCGTGGGGGTCAGTTATCCGGACTTCCACATAGATATGCGACGGCTGCAAGGAGAGCAATGAACCAATTCGGCACGAACCTGCGCATCAGCCTCTTCGGTGAATCCCACGGCCCGGCCATCGGAGCCATCCTCGATGGGTTGCCTCCAGGACTCCCCTTGGACCTTGACGCGGTCCAAGCCGACCTCGACGCCCGGCGCCCGGGCACCGGCCCCCTGGTCAGTGCGCGCAACGAGCCCGACGTGCCCGAGATCCTCAGCGGCGTCTACAACGGAAAGACGACAGGGGCTCCGCTGGCATGCATCATCCGCAACCAGGACACGCGCAGCAAAGACTACGAAGCCCTCGCGCGCACGCCGCGCCCCGGGCACGGAGACTACGTCACCCACGTATGGAGCCACGGGCACAACGACATCCGCGGCGGGGGCCACACAAGTGGTCGCCTCACCGCTCTGCTGGTGGCCGCCGCCGCCATCGCACGCCCCGTGCTCACGGCTCACGGCATCGAAACCGCCGCCCACCTCGACCAGGTGGGCGCACTCGCGCCCACGCCAAAGACTGCCTGCCCGGCCCTTCCCGCCAAGGACATGCGCACACGCGCCTGGGCAAGCGACGTGCGCGCCATCCACGACGAAGACGCCATCCGCCAAGCCATCCTGGATGCGCGCTCCGACAAGGACAGCCTTGGAGGCACCGTTGCCTGGGTTGCGGATGGGGTGCCCATCGCTTGGGGCGACCCCTTCTTCGACTCGGTCGAAAGCAAGCTCGCGCACCTCCTCTTTTCCATCCCCGCCGTCAAGGGCGTTGACTTCGGCGCCGGCTTTGATGCGACGCGCATGCGCGGCTCGAGCCACAACGACCCCTACCGCATGGACGGCGACAACGTCCGGCTTACCAGCAACCACGCAGGCGGCATCCTGGCCGGACGCACGACGGGTGAACCCCTCTGGGGAAGCGTGGCCATCAAGCCCACGAGCAGCATCTTCCAGCCGCAGGAAACGGTGGACCTCGAGAGCCGGGAGGATGCAACGCTGGAATTGACGGGCCGCCACGACCCCTGCATCGCTGTGCGGGCCGTGCCGGTGGTGCGCGCCTGCGTGGACCTGGTGCTTGCGGATCTGGCCCTGGCGAGGCAACCGTGAGCCTGGACGTGCTTCGCAACGCATTGGCGGGCGTCGACACGGACCTCGTCACGCTGGCCGCAAAGCGCGTGCGCATCGCCCGCGACATCGCCCTTGCGAAGATGGACGAAGGGTTGCCGACGATTGATTTTCTGCAAGAGCGCCGCGTCCTCGACCGGGCGCGCCAGGCGGCACTCCAAGAGGGCCTTGATCCGCGCGTCGCAGAGAGCTTGATCGCGACGCTCATCGAGGCCAACGTGGCACGCCAAGAAGAGCACCGTGTGGCACTCGCGGGCTCCGGCTCTGGCCGCATCGCCGTCGTTGTCGGCGGCGCCGGCCGCATGGGGCGCTGGTGCATGGGTTTCCTCGCGCTGCACGGATACCACGTCCATTGCCTGGACCCGGCGGAGCCCACGATGGTCCCCTCGGGCACCGAAAGATTGGCCGATGCGGACCTGATCTTGCTGGCCGCGCCGCCCACGGTCATCGCAGACATCTACACGTCCTGGCTTGACAAGCCGCCGCGTGGCACCATCGCCGACGTGGCAAGCATCAAAGCTCCCCTGGTGCCCGCGTTGCGCGAATTGCAGCAAGCCGGGGCCACCGTAGGCAGCTTCCACCCCCTGTTCGGCCCGGGCACGACGAGTCTCCGGGGCGCGCATGTGGTGGTGTGCGACACGGGAGACCCGGTTGCCGAAGCGACACTCAACGAGCTGTTCACCGCCACCTGCGCCCACATCCACCGCATGGACCTCGACGCCCATGATCGGCGCATGGCAGACATACTCGCCCGCAGCCACGCCGTCGCGCTCGCCTTTGCCGCAAGCGACCCGCGCGCCACGGACGGCCTGCACAGCTCAACGGAGGCGCGCCTCGCTGCCATCGCTGCCGAAGTGACGCAAGAAAGCGCCGGCGTCTACTACGAGATCCAAGCGCTCAACCCCTACGCCCCCGCCGCAGTCGCCCGGGTGCGACGATCGCTCAAGGAGCTCCAAGATCTTGTCGCCATCGGACCCGACGGCTTCAAAGAGTGGATGAGAAGTGCTCGCCCGGAGGCCCCATGCGGGTGATGAAATTCGGCGGCGCCGCGCTCGCGGATGCCAAGGGCATGCGCAACGTGGCACGCATCGTCGCCGACGCGAAGGGCCGCCGCGTGGTCGTCACAAGCGCCATGGAAGGCATCACGGACCTGCTGAGTGCGGGCGTGGACCAAGTGGCCCAAGACGAATCCCACGTCTTTGTCCTCCTCGATCACCTTCGCAGCCGCCACCAGGAGGCGCTCGAAGCCGTCGCGCCCGACGATGACGCTGCGGCCTACGCGCTGCGCACATGCCTTGAGCGGCTCGAGCGTCTGCTGTATGGCATTGCCTACACACAAGAAGTGACCCCTCGCCTGCGGGACTTGGTGCTCAGCTTCGGGGAACGCCTGAGCACCCCGGTCTTCGCGGCTGCGCTGCGGGACACGGGCACCGCCGCCGTTGCGCTCGATGCCGAGCACGCAGGCATGCGCACCCTCGGCCCGTTTGGAAACGCCCGGCCCGACCTGGCGGCGTTGCGCAAGGATGCGGCCACCCGTCTTGGGCCGCACCTGGATGGCGGGACTGTCCCCGTTGTCACTGGCTTCTACGGCGTTGACCCGGATGGCCAGAGCACGCTCTTTGGACGCGGCGGAAGCGACTACGTGGCCGCGTTGCTCGGTTACGCGCTGCAAGCCGACCGCATCGAGCTGTG
>JBFKLD010000025.1:0-10623 GCA_041630755.1 Thermoplasmatota archaeon | reverse complement strand
AGGATGGCTGGCGTTTCTGGCAAGCCTCGCCTTCCTTGGATTCCTCATGGCCAGCAGCAGCTTCCTGGCCATCCTCAGCCGCAGCCCGCGCGAACTGAGCTTGCTGCAAGTCGCCAGCACCACGGCCCTCAACGTCTTCCTCTTCCTGCCCGCCATGTTCCCCGCTCTGCCTGCGGTCGCGTTCCTGAGTCCGATCCATGTGGTCGCGGCGGGGATCCGCGGCGAGAGTGTGGGGCTTGGTCCGTTCCTTTACGCGACCTTGCCACTGGCAGTGAGCGCCGCCGCCCTCGGAATCTTGACGGTTGGCTTCCTGCGCGAAGAGATCCTCTTCAGCTTCCGTGCCGGCCTCGTGCGCATCATGCAAGCCCTGGAGGTTGTCACGCGGCGTGGCTGGGCGCTGTTTGCTGCCGGCATCCTTGTGGTGCCGTTCGTCTTCGCGGCCGAACTGCTGGTGCTCGTGATGGCGGTCGTTCTTGGATCGGACAATGCCATCTTCATCCTCCTGCCTGCCATCGTCGCGCTGGAAGAGATTGCCAAAGGTCTGCCCGTGTGGGCGCGTGGCACACGCAAAGGCATGGCCCCCTGGAAGGCCGGCGTGCTGGTGGGCACCGGCTTCTTCGTGGCCGAGAAAGGCGGGCTCTTCCTGACGCTTTTGGCCTTCGACTCGCTGCCATTCAGCGACGCGGCATTTGCGGTTCTTGGGGGTGGCGGCATTCTGCTGCTTCTGTTGCCGTGGGCGCTGCACGCGGGCACGGCCGCCATCCAAGGGCTTGGTGCAGCCAGGGGCCGCAATGGCGCGGTGCTTGGTTTCGTCGTGGCATTCCTGGTCCACCTGACGTACAATGCGGTTCTGCTGCGGGAGGTGTTCCTGTGAAGATCCTGGCCATCGCAGGCAAGGAGTTCCAAGATGTGCTGCGCGAGCGAAGCCTTGTGACGGCCTTCGTGATCCAGCTTTTCTTGGCGGGCTTCAGCACGCTTCTGCTGGCAGGCCTCACCGTCCTGTACAGCCCCGAGGCCCTCGATGCGGCGCCCAACGCGGACATCGCCTACACGGGCCCCGGAGGATTCGACGCCTACCTCGAAGGAACAGGCAACCTGCGTGTCGAAACGTACGGCACCGCCGAGGCCCTGGAGCACTTTCGCAACGGCAACGTGAGCGCGGTCGTGGAAGAATTGGTGTTCGAAGCAGACGGTGTGCGGCGCGTGACGTTGCTTCTTGCCGATGGTGAGCTTGAAAGCACGCTTCTGGTCACGCAGATGAAGAGCCTGCTTCTTGAGTACGAAGCGGATCTGCGCGAGCAGCGCAACGAACGCCTCGAGCTGGATGTCGAGCCGTTCATCGAGGCGCAAAGCGGCGTGCGTCCCGAGCGTCCGTACACGTTCGTCTACAGCACGCTCTTGCCGCTTCTGATCGTGACGCCTGTGTTCCTCAGCGGCGCCATTGCCGGCGATGCCTTGAGCCAAGAAGCGCGCACGCGCACGCTCATGATCTTGCGCAGCGCCCCGATCAAGCCCAGCACGCTGATCGCAGGCAAGCTCACCGTTCCGATCCTGCTCGTGCCGTTCCAGGTCGTCCTGTGGCTGGCGTTGTTCGCGTGGAATGGCTTCGGGAGCCAAGACGTGCCGCTCATCATCGCCACGTCCGTCATCCTGGCCGTCCTGCTGACCACCGCGGGTTTGCTTGTGGCGGCGTTGGTTCCCAACGAAACCGCGACGCAGGCTGCCTACGCGCTGCTTGTCCTGCTGCTTGCCGGCTTCAGCCTGCTGCTGCCACGGGACCCGCTCAATGTGCTTGCCCTGCTTGCCAGTGGGGGCCGCGACGCGGACACCGTGGCGTCCATCGCCATCATGCTCGTGGCGGCGGTCGGCACTGCGGCGCTCAGTGCGTGGGTTGTCGCAAAGCGCATTCGCACCGACCGCCTCTGACCACAGGCATCAAGAAGTGCTTGCTGGGTCGCTGGTCGTGCACGTGCGCGCCGCCACTATGGACGATGCAGAGGATCTGGTCCAGGCATGCATGGCTTTGGCCATGGAGAGTGAGGGGCGTGCCCCGGACGAGGGCACCGTGCGCGCGGGACTCGCGCGCGCCCTCGCTGAACGCACGGCGGATTACTTCGTTGCCGAGGACGAGGGCTTTGCCGGAAGCCTGTTCGTCACGCGCGAATGGAGCGACTGGAATGGCGGCTGGTACTGGTGGATCCAGGGCGTCTACGTGCTTCCTTCTTTCCGAGGCACGGGGGTCTACCGGGCACTCTACGATGCGGTCCACGCTGCCGCTTGCAAGGCGGGCGATGTGAAATCCATCCGGCTCTACGTCCACGACACCAATGCTTCGGCGCGCGCCGTGTATGCGGCCATGGGCATGAAGGAAGAAGCGTACCGCATCTTCGATGCGCCCGTTCAGACGACGTAGTTGCGGGCCACGAGGTCTCCAAGGTGAGGCTTGAGCCATGTGTCCACGAAGTCTGTGTGGATGGGGTGGGCGCGGTACGCATCCACATGCTCCAATTGCGCAAATTCAACTTCGAGCATCAGGTGCCAATCCTCGTGGTCTGCGGGGGTGCCGCAGCGGAACCCGGTCACATGGGGAATCGCGGGAAACACGCGGCGCGCTTCGTCACAGATGGCTGCCACGTCCGGGTTGCCTTCGAAGCGCAGCAGGACCAATCGCACGATCATCAGGGGTGCGAGGCGGGTTCCGGCTATGAGGTGCGCGGACGGATGCGCAGGGGCTGGCCACCGACGTCTTGTTCCCATTCCTGGCCGTAGTCGAGCACGCAATGAATGGACTCTTTCATGGCCACGCGCACCGCCAGCTCTTCGGCTGTGGGGGCAGCAAGCAGCGGGCCGTCATCGTTGGGGTTGCGTGCCATGACCAGAACGCCGTCGACGGTCGCGTTCCATGCTTGCGCGCGCTTCTTGCGGTGCAGGCGCACGGTGCCGTCGGCGTTGCGCCAATATTCCATGCGGCTGTTGCTGCCGTAGGCGACGACCTCGAGTCGGTGCAGCTCCACAAGCAGAACGCGCGGTCCAGAGTACATACGGTTTGCCGTGTCGAAACAGGCGAAGACAGGGTGCGCAGAAGTTCCACCGGAAGCATAGCTTCTTTTGAGAATATGACGGGGTGGTGCGCGACGTGGCGGCCTTGCGGCTCATCCAGAAGAGAACGCCTGTCCGCGTGGCACAGCAAGGCTGTGGCGTCCACAATCAAGCAAGGGGTTGCAGGCAACCCCCTTGATTCGCTTGGATAGAGAGTGCTCCCGCCGGGATTTGAACCCGGGTCGCAGGAGTGAGAGTCCTGAATGATTGGCCGCTACACTACGGGAGCAGATGTGCGGACGCCCGGAGGCGCAGAGCCGGCCACACAGGTGCTCCGTATAAGCCCTACGACGCTAGCCGATGCGGCGGAGTCCCGCGTGGATGATCCGCGAGCCCATGCCCACGCGCTCCAGAACAGGGGCGGCTCGGCGGATGTCGTCCACCGCAAGGGCAAGCACACCGCCGCTGCCCTGGGTCATGCCAAATGCGTGGCGCACGCGGATGCCTGCATCGCGCAGACCGCGGCACACCACGGAAAGCTCGCCCGTGCGGTTGGCAAGCTCAATCTCGGCCACTTCTTCCACATCTGCGCTCCAGCCTGCCCTCTGCAGGACCTCGATGGCTGTGTCGGCGCTGTCGGTCAGGAACCGGAGCCCTTCCGTGTCTGCTGCGAACCCCGCAATGGGGACGCGTCCGTTGGACAGCGTCTCCGTGACGTCTGCCAACCCGTCGTCATCATCAAATCGAACCGAAACCAGATGCCTGCGCATCGAAACCACCAACGATTCGAGACGAGGGGGCGCATTCAAAGGTTGTGGCGCGCGAGGGGTGCCAATCGCGCCCCGCACGCGTGTCCGCAGCCGATTTACGCTTTCTTTTTGGTAGTTGGTGTGGTGGCTGCCGACGCACGGCCGGCCTTCGGGGCCTGCTTCCGGGCCTTCTTCGGGGTCTGCTTCGGGGCCTTTGCCGCCTTGCCGGCGGGCGAGGACGCGGGACCCGGGGCCTTGGGCGCGGTTGGGGCCTTTTTGGGCGCGCGCTTGGGCGCGCGCTTCGCGGTGTTGGCTTTGTCTGCGGGCGTTGCCTTGCGGCCCGCCAGCAGCGGCTGCAGGTACGTGCCCGTGTGGCTTGCCGTCACCGCGGCCACGTCCTCCGGCGTGCCCTGGGCAACGATGGTGCCGCCCTCGTCGCCGCCTTCGGGGCCAAGGTCCACGATCCAGTCGGCGCACTTGACCACGTCGAGGTTGTGCTCGATGACGACCACGCTGTTGCCTTGATCTGCCAGGCGCTGGAGGACCGCCAGCAGATGCTTGATGTCGTGGACGTGCAGCCCCGTCGTCGGCTCGTCCAAGATGTACAGGGTCTTGCCGGTGGCGCGCTTGCTCAGCTCCGTGGCCAACTTCACCCGCTGGGCTTCGCCGCCGCTTAGCTGCGTGGCGGGCTGACCCAGGCGGATGTAGCCCAATCCGACGTCGGCGATGGTCTCGAGCTTGCGGTGGATGGCCGGCACGTTCTCGAAGAACACCAATGCCTCCTCCACGCTCAAGTCCAAGACCTCGCGGATGTTCTTGCCCTTGTACTTGACCTGGAGCGTCTCCTTGTTGTAGCGTGCGCCCTTGCAGACCTCACAGGGGACATACACGTCGGGCAAGAAGTGCATTTCAATCTTGACCACGCCGTCGCCCTGGCATGCTTCGCAGCGCCCGCCCTTGACATTGAAGCTGAAGCGGCCGGGCTTGTAGCCGCGGGCCTTTGCTTCCTGCGTCTGGGCAAACAGGTCACGGATGGGAGTCCAGACTCCGGTGTACGTGGCCGGGTTGCTGCGGGGCGTGCGCCCGATGGGGCTCTGGTCGATGTCAATGACCTTGTCCACTTGCTCGAGTCCTTCGATGCGCGTGTGCGCGCCCGGGCGCTCCCCGCCGACCATGCCCAAATGCTTCAAGGCGCCCTTGAAGAGCGTCTCGTTGATGAGTGTGGATTTGCCGGACCCGCTGACACCCGTGATGGCGACGAAGACGCCCAGGGGGATCGAGGCTTTGACATTCTTCAGGTTGTGCTCCGACGCGCCCACGACGGTGATGGCGCGCTTGGGATCAGGGCGCCGCCGGCTCTCGGGAAGCTCCACGCCGTAGGTTCCTGCCAGGAATTGGCCAGTCAAGCTGGTCTTGGACTTGGCCACCTCGTCGGGGGTTCCGGCGGCGACGACCATGCCTCCGTGCTCCCCCGCTCCTGGGCCCAGATCAACGATGTAGTCTGCCTCGCGCATCGTGTCTTCGTCATGCTCGACGACGAGGACGGTGTTCTCCAGCTCGCGAAGACGCTTAAGCGTCTCAATGAGCCGGTGGTTGTCGCGCTGGTGGAGGCCGATGCTCGGTTCATCCAGCACGTACAGGACGCCTTGCAGGCCGCTGCCGATCTGGCTGGCTAGGCGGATGCGTTGCGACTCGCCGCCTGAGAGCGTCGCGCTGCTGCGGTCCAAGCTCAGGTAGCCAAGCCCGACGTCGTTGAGGAACTTGAGGCGCTCGCGGATCTCCTTGAGCACTTCCTTGCCGATGTCGTTCTGGCGCGCATCCAGCTTCTCTGGCAGTGCCTCGAACCAGGCCAAGCAGTCGCGCACGCTCTTGGTCGTGCTGTCAATGATGCTGTGGTCGGCAATGCGAACGGCCAGAACTTCTTTGCGCAACCGCATGCCGTTGCACGCCGGGCAGGCGCGTTCGGTGAGGAACGACTGGATCTTGTCTTTCGCCCGCTCGCTGGTGGATTCTTTGAGAAGCCTCTGCAGGCGTGTGGCGATGCCTTCCCAGTTGCTCGTGCCTTCCCATTGGTAGGTGTTGCCCGAGCTGGTGGTGCCTTCCATGTTGAATTCGACTTCTTCGGGGCTTCCGAAGAGCAGGATCTCCTTGTGGGGAGCCGGCATGTCCTTCCACGGAACGTTCAAGTCGATGCCAAGCCGGCGCGCAACCTGGCGCGTCCAGCGTCCCATCCAGGACTTGTACATGAAGACCTCATGGTGGAAGCAGCCCTGGGCCACCGACTTGTTGGCATCTTTGATGATGCGGTGCTCGTCCGGCTGGAGGCTGTATCCCAGGCCGCTGCAGCGGCTGCAGGCACCTTGGGGTGCGTTGAAGCTGAACATGCGCGGCACCAGCTCCGCCAGGACGGTGCCGTGCTCGGGGCACCCGAATGCTTGGCTGAAGAGGTGCTCGGTGGGGGGCTCGCCGTCTTGCCAGACCGTCACGACGCCGTCCGCGATGCCGAAGGCGGTCTCGATGGCATCCGCGAGCCGCTCGCGGCTTGCCGGGTCCGGCTTCAGGCGGTCGACGACGACTTCGATGGTGTGCTTCGTGGTGCGCGACAGGCTCCACGGGTCGTCTACTTCGCCAAATTGGCCATCCACGCGCACGCGCTGGTAGCCTTGGGCCTTGAGATCCTTGAACAGCTTGACGTACTCGCCCTTGCGATCCCGGATGACGGGTGCCAAGATCTGCAACCGCGCATCGGCCGGAAGAAGCAGGACTTCCTCGACGATCTGGTCCACGTCCATGGCGCCGATCTCGCGGTCGCACGTCGGGCAGTGGGGGGTGCCCACGTGGGCCCAGAGGAGGCGCAGGTAGTCGTAGATCTCCGTCGTGGTGCCGACGGTTGAGCGAGGGTTCTTGCTGACGGTCTTCTGGTCAATGCTGATGGCGGGGCTGAGGCCTTCGATGTGCTCCACTTCGGGTTTCTTCATCTGGCCCAGAAATTGGCGCGCATAGGCAGACAAGGACTCGACGTAGCGGCGCTGCCCTTCCGCGTAGATGGTGTCGAACGCCAGGCTGCTCTTGCCGCTGCCGGAGAGGCCCGTGACGACGACGAGCTTTCGCCGGGGGATCTGCACGTCGATGCCTTTCAGGTTGTGCTCGCGGGCGCCGCGAACGATGATGGAGTCTGCCATCGGGAAGTACATTCGGCCGACTCTCCTCTCTGGTAAAGGCATTGGGGAGGGGGTCAGTGAAACGAGGCCGAAACCGAATTAGCGCCCCACCCATGGCGGCCCATGCGCCTCAGCACACCCGATCTGGTCATCGGCCTCCTCCTCACTGTTCTTGGCGGCCTTGCGCTCCTGGGGCGCGTCGGGCTCGGATTCATGGTTCTCCTCGTCGGCGTGCTTGCCCTCATCGTCGGCATCCTCCAGCTTCTGGGCCGCGTCTCCGGATCGAAACCCGTGGCCATCAGCCTCGTCGTCGTGGGGGTCCTTCTTCTGGTGCCCAACTTCATCGGCGACCTGCTCGGCGACATCCTCGAAACCGTGGCCGCGGCAGCGCTCCTTGTCCTTGGCATCCTCAAATTGATGGGTCGCTGGTGACCCGCGCCGGCAAAGCGCCGCGCTAATCCAGCAGGTGCCCCAGCTTCGCTTTCTTGGCTGCCAGGTACGCCGCGTTGTCCTTGTGCTTCGGCGTCTGGAGCGGCACGCGTTCGGCCACAGCGATGCCCAAGGCCTCCAGGGCCTCCACTTTGCGCGGATTGTTGGTCATCAAACGCACCTGCGCAACACCGAGGTCTGCCAGGATGTCCTTGGCGGCCTCATAGGTGCGCGCGTCGGCAGGGTGGCCGAGCTGAAGGTTCGCCTCGACGGTGTCCAAGCCTTGGTCCTGGAGCTCGTAGGCCGCCACTTTGTCGATGAGTCCGATGTCGCGCCCTTCCTGCCGAAGGTACACCACGACGCCGCCGGATTCCTGGACTGCTTCGAGCGCAGCATCCAACTGGGGTCCGCAATCACATCGGGCGCTGCCAAAGGCGTCGCCGGTCAAGCATTCGCTGTGGATGCGCACCAGCGTCGGGCCGTCCAAGGGGTCCTTGACCAAGGCGGCATGCTCCTTGCCTGTGCGGATGTCGCGGTAGGCCACGATGCGGAACTTGCCGTGCATGGTGGGAAGCTCCGCTTCTGCCCCACGCACTGCCGAAACCGGGTAGGCACCCATCAGTGGGTCGGCCACTTAGGGGTCGCTTATGGCGCTTTTGTCTACTTGCGGGGCACCCAGACCTTCGGGGCCGAGACCTTCGACACCACGGCGCGGGTTCCGACCCACATGCCGACGAGGGCCGCTGCGGCGCCAACCGTCGCGAGGGCGCCCCATCCAAGCTTGACCCAGCCGCCGTCTTCGCCGCTGATCATGTTGGGGCCGGCGAGCAAGACAATGCCGTCTTCCTCCATCATGACCTCCAACGCGTTGGGCTGGTCCGGCGGGTGGTAGCTGTCCATCTTGACCCAGCTGTCGCCCTGCTTCATCCAGATTGCACAGTCGGCACAGCCCGCGGGCACTTCGAAGCGCACGGGAACGGCGCTGCCGCCGGCGACGCCCGTGACCTCATACTGGCCAAGGGGCGTGCCCACGTTGCGGGGGGCGGGTTGCGGAGCTTGCGTGGCGATGGCAATCGGGCGGTCGTCATCGACGGGCTTCACCACCGCCGCGGGGGGAGCTTGCGGAATCTCGCTGGCAGGGCTCTGGGGCGTGGTCGGTTCCTGGGGATCGTCACCGCCCACCGGCGTCACAGGCTCGGTGTCGCTGGTTGCCTCTTGGCTCGCGTCGGTGCCAGGCGCGGGGTCCGCGCTTGGATCGCTGCTTGCGGTTCCGTCGCTTGCGCCGCTGCTGGTGGAGCTGCTTCCGGTGCTGCTGGCGTCGCTGCTGGCGTCGCTGCTTGCGGAGCTGCTGGCGTCGCTGTTGGTGTCGCTGGAGCTGCTGTCGGCGCTGGAGCTGCTGTCGGCGCTGGAGTCGGTGGAGTTGCTGCTGGCGTCGCTGGAGCTGCTGTCGGCGCTGGAGTCGGTGGAATCGCTGCTCGGGCTCGATGGGGTGGCACTGGATCCAGTCAGCTGGACGCTTCCCACATTGGCGGTGTCGGGCGCTCCGGTCGCGCACGTGCCAATGTATCCGCCGTCTTCGAAGCGATCGAGAACCTTGTAGGGGGCATCGCCTTCATCCTCAAAGACTTCCTCGATGCTGTCCCATGCGCAGACAATGATCTCCTGCTTGCTGTTCAACGCGGGGGAAGCCGCATCGAGGGGGTCAGAGCCGATGCCCACTTCGAACGCATCGCTGAATCCGTCCCCATCCGCGTCGGCGGACGGTGCGGCCGTCCCAGGGCACGCGCCGACGGTCGCGCCGGCCCAGATGGCCTCCATGATGAACTTGACCTTCTCCCAACCCTGGGTGCCGTCGGCCAAGCAGATGGTGATCTTGTCATCGACCATGGCGGGGCTGGAGGCGTCGAACGGATCCGAGCCGATGGCGATCTCGACACCGTCGAAGAGGCCGTCGCCGTCCATGTCGGCCACCAGCTTGTCCGTGCCAAGGGCCGCTTCTGCGGAGTCCTTGATGCCGTCGTTGTCTGCATCCGCCGGGCCTGCGAGCACGCCCGGGGCCAGCATGGCCGCAAAGGCGACCATCAAGAAGGCCGACATCCAAGGTTGATGAACCATCCGCATCAAGGCAACTCTTCGCGTTTCCTAGTATATCTATGTGCGACATGGAGGCCATCGGGGAATCCGAAGCGGTCCGGAACTGTTTATCCCCCCATGCGGCAGTGGCTGGCCCAATGCTCGGGCGCTGGAAAGCCGACTTCGTGGAGAGCCTCAAGGACAGATCCCCCGGCCTCTACCGATTCCTGACGCGCGACGACAAGCCCTACCCGCTCATCCGGGAGATCATGGCGGTCGGCGGCATCCTGCTGCTGATGGCCGTCCTCCTCTGGGGTGGAACGGGGCAAAGTCTCGGCGATGCCCCGGTGGTCGTCATTGAAAGCGGCTCGATGATGCATTGCGCCAATGGCCTCGACCGGCACGGAGATGCATGCCAATACGAGAAGTACGGGCGGCTGGGGACCATCGACCCTGGAGACCTCGTCTTCGTGCGGGATGCGGACACCCGCAGCGACGTCGCGACCTACGCCATGGATGGCAAGCATCGCCACGGCATGGCGGGGGACGTGGTCGTGTACCGCCCCAACGGGGACGAGCGCCTCACGCCCATCATCCACCGGGCCATGTTCTGGTTGGAGATCCACGGCAACGGCCAATACTCCGTGCCGGAGCTGGGTCTCGTCAACATCACCACCATCCAAGGCACCCCCCTGACGGACCCCATCTACGGTCTGCCGGCCAATTTCTTGGATGCCTTCCGTCACGGCTTTGGACCCGACCAGAGCGGCTGGATCACGAAGGGAGACAACAACAGTCCGGCCGATCAGCCCGGGCGCCTGCCGGTCCAGCCTGAATGGCTCCTCGGCAAGGCCCGGGGCGAGGTGCCCTGGATCGGGCTCATCAAGCTCAAGGTCAGCGACATCGGCGTGGGCACGCAGAATTACAACAATGCCCCCGGCGACGTGAAGGGCATGATGTGGCTCACGGTCATTGTCCTCGTGGCCGCGCCCTTCGTGGTTGAGAAGGCCGGTCGGCGCTACGAGGCTTGGAAGGCCGAGAAGCCCTGAGGGCGCTGGCGCGCCACGTCGCGAAAGGGAAGAGGGAGAAGAGGCCTACAGGAGGCGGCGCTGGCCCTTGGGCCGGTAGTCGACGACACCGCGGATGGTCTCGTCTTCTTCCAAGACGCGCTT
>JBFKLD010000024.1:0-10683 GCA_041630755.1 Thermoplasmatota archaeon | reverse complement strand
TTCACCCAGGACCTGATGCCCATGGACATCACGGGCCACTTCGTCTACGACCAGACGACCAAGAAGTTCGAGCTCCGCAAGGGCCCCGTCTTCACGAACCTGCTGCTGGCTGACGAGATCAACCGCGCGCCCCCGAAGACCCAATCGGCCATGCTGGAAACCATGGAAGAGAAGCAGGTCACCATCGAAGGCCGCACCATCAAGCTCGACCGCCCCTTCATGGTCATCGCCACCATGAACCCCATTGACAACGAGGGTGTCTACCGCCTTCCTGAAGCGCAGATTGACCGCTTCTTGATCAAGGCCAACATGCACTACCTCGACGCCGAAGCGGAAGAGAAGATCATCGATCTCAAGCTCAACGGCCCCGGCGAGAAGAAGGAGACTGCCCGCCTCAAGGTGGACACCGTCCTTCGCGGCCAAGACATGGCCGCCAAGATCCACATGGGCAAGCCCACCGTGCAGTACCTGCAGCGCGTGGCCGCCAAGACGCGTGAGCACCCCGACGTCAGCGTCGGTGCCAGCCCCCGCAGCCTCGGCTACCTCCTGCGCGCCAGCCAAGCCTACGCGCTCATCCAGGGCCGCCCCTTCGTGACCCCCGAGGACATCGCCTACATCGCACCCCGTGTCCTGGGCCACCGCATCATCCTGCGCGTGGACGCCGAAGCCCGCGGCCGCACGTCCTACGACGTCATGCGTGACGTTCTGAACCACGTGCCGAAGCCGAAGGTCGTCATGAACCAGTGATTCCGTGGCCGACGAATACGACTACGAAGAAACCGAATCGGCCGAAGAGCCCGACGCGGAGCCGGAGAACGAGTTCTCGACCGAGGACGAGCTGGAAGAGGAGCCCAAGAAGCTGCCCGCCAGCAACCACGCCGAGCACATGGAGCTCGTCGATGGCCGCCGCCTGCGCCCGACGCTGAAACTGTGGCTCCTGTTCGGCCTCGGCGGCCTGCTCGCCGGTGCCGCCGCAGTCCTCTACTGGGTCGGCCTGAACCTGCCGGCGTGGACCCTCTGGGCCTACGTCGCAGGCGGAGGCGCCGCCTTGATCATCTTGGTCGCCGCCATCACGAGCTTGCTTGTGAACACGGCCACCAAGGGCGCATACATCGACTGCAGCCGCGAAGTGGAGCTGCCGAAGGAAGTGCGCGTCGGAGACGTCTTCGAAGCCACCCTGGATGCGACCAAGTGCCGCTTCGGCGGTGCCCGCGTCCTGGTGCGCGAAACCCCCATGAGTGGCTTCGTCCCCATGGGCCGCACCAAGATGCGCGGCGCTGGCAAGGTCACCTACGAAGTGCGCGCAGGCCAGCGTGGACCCCAGAAGTTCCGCGGCGTGGACGTGCTCTTCACAGACTCCCTGGGCCTCTGGATCCAGGAGCGCCGCTACAAGCTCGAAACCGAAGTCGAGGTCATCTGGGGCCCTGAAGCCATGGGTCTGCGCGCCCAGATCATGGGCCAGACGGCCTTCCTGGACGGCACGCCCAAGGCCATGACGCACATCTTCCGCGACGTCGAAACGGAGATGATGCACGACTACGGCCCGGGCGACCGCATGAAGGACGTGGACTGGAAGCTCTACGGCAAGACCGGCCAGATGGTCGTGCGCGAGAAGAAGACCGAGACGGCCACGCATGCCATGCTCCTCTTCGACTGCGGCACGAGCATGCTCATGCCCCGCAAGGGCTACCGCAGCATCGACATCGCCATCGACATGGCCCACGAGATCATCGGCAACGCCACGGACCGCACCATCGCGTGCGGCTACTTCGCCTTCGATGACAACAAGGCCATCGACAGCATGGTGCCCACCAAGAAGCGCAGCCTGAGCCGCGAGATGGTGGACCGGTTCGCCTACATGACGGACCCCGTGCGGCCGAAGAAGGAGACCGAACCCACGCGGAAGATCTTGCAGGAGCAAACCATTGACGCCGCGTTCGCGCTTGCTCTCAAGCGTGGACTGGGCGCCAAGACGAATGTCCTGCTCTTCACGGACCTGGACTCCATCAACGACCGCCTGGTTCAGCTGGTGGCGAAGGTGGCCCAAGGTGGCGTCAAGACCGGCGTCGTGCTCCTGCCGCACCCCACGTACGGCATGAAGAAGCGCTTCCGCCGCGCCGGCGGCAAGGCCCCCAACGGCTTCCGCGGCGCCAAGGTTCGCAAGGAGCTTCGCGAAGTCCTCGTGGCCCAAGACGTCGAATTCTTGGATCTGCGCTGGAAATTCGACCTCATCGAGGAGCAAGAGCGCCTCGAGAAGGAACGCGCCGAGCAGGCAACCAAGAAGGTCGTCGCGGCCTAGGTCTGCCCTTTCCCTTTTCCTCTCCCCTTCCACCCCGCAGGCACCTTGGCCCTGCGCAACCGGCGGCCCTATAGCCGCCAACGCATCTTCGCCTGCGTGGACCACGTTCTGCGCCTCGAATCCGTCACCGTGCTGCCCGGCAACCGCATGGAAGTCCTCGCCCCCACCGGCGCCGCCCCCGGCGACCGCGTCTGGGTCGTGCGTGGCGACGGGCCCGTCTTCCTCGAAGGCTCCTTCTCGGTGGAATCGCAGAAGGAGGCCGAAGGCGGTGTCCTCTTGGAAGGCCCCGTCTTGGAGCGCGTGAGCCCCGCGGCGCGGATCGACAACGAGGAAGGCTTTGCAGACTTCGTGCGCCAGCTCAACCTTGAAGGTCTCTCCGCCATCCCCGCCGGCTTCAACGGCTTCCTGCCGTCACTGGTGCCGAAGCTGCGCGCTGTCTCGGAGGCTCCGAAGGACGTGGAGGAGACAGTCGTGCTTCCCAACTTCGGCGACCGCGACATGTTCAAGCGCCGCATCGAGGGCACGTTCCCGGACGCGAAGATGGAAGCCAACGGCGACACCATCACGATCCGGATGCCGGCGCCGAAGAATTGGGAAAAGACGTGGGAGGAGTTCATGCTGCGCGCCAAGCGCGACGGCATGCGCTTTGCCTGATCACTCAGGAAGTTCTTCTTCTTCGTCCAAGCCACTGGGGTCGCAGCGCGCCAAGAACGCCTCTTCGGCCTCATGGGGGCCCGTGGCGACGATCAAGTCGTCGGCGCGCAGAAGGAAGTCGCCGTGGACGCGGCTCTTCCAATTGCGGCCACGCCGCACGGCGATGATGCGCATGCCGGTGTCGGTCTCCAGCTCCAAATCACGCAGGCTCTGGTCGACGAATTCGCTGGTCGTCGCGAGCGTGACCTTGGTGATGGTGCTGTCCGACTCTTGGATGCTCGCGCGCAGCACAGGGTGCAACTCGACGTCTCGCAGAACCACGTCGGCAATCTCGAGGGCGCTGTTGGCAAACGTCTCGGCCCCTTGGGCGACCCGCAGCAGGACCAGGGCTTCGTCGGTGGTCAGCGCGTCCTGCTTGACGGCGTCGAGGGCTGCTCGCTGGAGTTCGAGCAGGGTGTCGTCAACGTCTTGTTCGAGGGTCCGCACCTCTTGGGCAATCTGCTTGGAGCCGTAGAAGAGGGCGCTGTAGGCCAAGTCGATCATGAGTTCGCTGGTGTCCTTCATGTCAAGAAGCAGATCTTCGACGCGTTCCCTCACAGATCCACCTCCCCAGCCAGCCACGCACGGAAGTGCTCGGCCCCTTCGGCCTGTCCACGCAAAAGCACCATGTCCCCGGCGGCAAACTTTGTGTCCGGTCCCGGGTCGTACACCCAGCGCTTGCCGCGGCGGATGGCGATGCAGCGGAGGCCCGTCACGCTCTCGAGCCGCAGCTCGGCGATGCTCTTGCCTTCGGCTGGAGAGCCGGGCTGGATGTTCTCCGTCGCGATGCGGTCGTCGGCTTCGGCAAAGGCACGCTGCAGCATGGGCTTCGCATCCACCTTGGCGTCCATCAGCTCCAGCATGCCGCTGGTGGCGTTGGCGATGTGCTCGCTGGCGTCCGCGACTTGGAGGATGCCGGCCACTTGCTCGGCTTCTTCCGTGGTGCGCACGCCGAGGCTCGCCGTGAGCCGCAGCTGGTACTTCAGCCAGTCCATGCGGCGGCCAAGCTCTTCGACTTCGTCGCTGATGGGATCGCTTTTGAGGATCAAGGCCGAGTAGGCCAGGCTCGTCATCAGTTCGCTCAGATCTTTCATTTCCGTGAGGATCTCGAGCACGGTCAGCGGCTCGTAGTCGACCTCTTCGAACGGGGCAGTACGTTTCTTCCAGCGGATCATAGTCCAGTCACATCTCCAGCGATGAGGAGGAAAAGGATGCCAAGCGTGTCGCCGGCAGTGGTCAAGACAGGAACCACAACGTTGTCGGGATCCCATCCGTAACGGTGGCTGAGCCACCCAACGAGTGTCACAAGCGCCACCATGCTGATGGTCAGCATCGCTCCGGCCATCAGGGTGGTCAGCGCCAGATCAAGGATGCTCACATTGACGTGGATGCCCAGGAAGGGCCCCACGCCGGCGGCGAGGGCGCCGAGGAACGTGAAGGTGACCAGCGCCAAGATGACGCTGGCGAGGATGTCGCGGCCGAAGCCGCGGCCTTGGTTGCTCCAGAGGCCTCCAAAGTGCAAGCCGCTGGCGACGCGGCTACCCAGCACGCTTCCGACGTTGCCCCCGATGCCGTTGACGGCAGGCACCAGGGCGAGGAGGACAGGGATGCGCAGCAGATCTCCTTCCGCGAAGGCCAGCACTTGCCCCGCAAGGACGCCGATGACGACGGCCCCAAGGAGCACCGGGAGGCCGTTGAGGGTGATGCGCACCCAGGATCCCGTGGGGCTGCCGGAGGACTTCATGCGACCCCCAAGATCAATTCGGCGGTGCCCCAGAGGCAGATGAGCGTGAAGACGTCGCTCAGGGTCATGAGCACGGGCCCGGCCACGTTGTCCAGGTCCAAGCCGCGGCGGAAGGCGACGCGCATGGTCACGATGGCGACGCCGCCCATGATGACGCCACTCACAAGCCCGGCCACGACGGAAATGATGGCCAGGAATCCGATGCCTGCACTCTCATGGCCCACCCAGACGGTGACAAAGTGCGCCAGCACGGCCGCGGCAACGCTCAAGACCAGGCCCTGCACGATGCTCGCGATGATGTTCTCTCGCACAACGGGGCTCCAGAGCTTGTCGCGGGGGATCAGCCCGAAGCGCGTGGCTGTGCCGAGGCGGCTGCCCATGGCCGTGCTGACGTTGCCGCGCAGGGCCAGCACCGCGGGCGTCATGGCCAGGAGGCCGGGCAGGCGCTCCAGGCTGTGCTCCATGCGGCCGAGGAAGGCCCCCGCGAGGACTTCCAGCACGGCCATGCCCAGCAGAAGGGGCATGGACTCGCGCAGGATGTCGCGGACGCGTTCAGCCACGGTGCGTGACGTGGACCGCGCGCAGGACGCCGCGGGCGTTCAGGCGGCGGCCGTACTGCGTCAGGAACGTAGCCAGCAGCAAGAGGATGAACGAAACCACGCCAAGCAGGACCGTGAACCAGGGACCGGTGGTGTCGGTGGCCAGTTCGCCGTTCGTGTACCACTGGTTGGGGTAGGTCATCACGAAGGCGACGATGGAGGCCAAGCCGACGATGGCGCCGAGGAGGCCGAGCACGAGGCCCGCGAAGGTCACGTTGGAGCTTTGGTTCTCGACTTGGACCTCGACCTCAGGGTGGAAGTCGTAGTCGGTGAGACTCAGGGCACGCGTGCTGGGCACGTCGAGCACGATGGCATCTTCGCCACCGTCGTCGTCTTCTTCGACGAAGACCAGAAAGTCGCGGTCACTCATCGTAGATCACCTCCACGTCTTGCTGGGTGTGGATGGTCTCCATGCGGCTGTAGCCGAAGACGCTGCGCCCGTACAGGAAGAACACGACGCCGAGCATCAGAAGAAGCAGGCCGACGCCGCCGAAGGCGACGACGACTTCCGCGTACATGACGCCGGCGGCCGAAACCCAGCGGTCGGGGAATGCGTACAGCAGGATCAGGATGGCGACCGTGAAGGCGCCGGCTCCGAGGCCCGCCATGACGATGCCGGTCTTGCCCATGAAGCCGTGGTGGCTGCGCATCTCGACGCCGACGTCGGCGTGGACGTCGATCTTGTGGCCTTGCCGCAGGTCGTCCATGGGGGTGTGGACGGGGACGGGGATGTGTTCCTCAGTCATTGGTCGTCACGCTCGTCGATGCGAAGTTCCTCTGCACCGCGAACGTTGTATCCCTGTTCACGCAAAAGACGCTCGGCCTCTTCGCGGCTGGACGCCTTGACGCGTACGGCGCGCACGCGCTTGGGCGTGGCGGGGACGTCTTCGGCCTCGTCGGCGTGGACGCGACGCAGGAAGGGCAGGCCGGTCTGTTCGTTCTCGCGGACTTCGTAGCCGTCGGGCAAGGCGCACGGTTCGCCGTTCTTGGGGGCGTTCTTGGCGAAGAAGTAGATGCGCTGGTGCTTGCCAGTGCTCAGTTCGACTTCGCGAGTGTACAGGGTGTAATCTTCGTAGGTGAAGGCGCCAGGTGCTGGCTCGCCGCCGTGCTCTTCGAACACTTGCTCGCTTTCGGGGGCGATCTCGGCGTCAACGGTGTCTTCCTCGGGCCAGCCTTCGCTCCATTGGGGCGATTCTTCGGCCGATTCCCAGGCTTCGGTCTCCCAGGCTTGGTCCACTTCGGCCTCGACTTCAGGCACCGGTTCGGGCGCTTCGGGCTCGACGGGCACGACTTCGGGGGTCGCTTCGACTTCGGGGACTTCCTCTTCCCAGGTGTCCTCGACGTCGTCGCCCCAGGATCCGGCGTCGGCCTCGGGTTCCCAGCCGCCGTCGTCCCAGTTCTCGCTGGGGGCCTCGTGGAAGGTCTCCTCGGCGAACGTGGGTTCGCTGGTGGCTGCGTGGGCGTCGATGGGAGTGAATTCGACCAGCTCTTCGCTGGCCTTGGCGGGTTTGTTGTACTTGGGGCGGGGACGGGGGCCGAATTCGACGAGGCTCTCGTCGTCGGGGTCGAGTCCCAGCTCTTCGAGGAGCTTGCGGCGCTCGGCGTCGCTCATGCCGGCGTCTTCGCCACGCTCACGCGCTTCCATGGCGGAGCCGAATTCGCCTTCTCCCCAGTCGTCGTCCCAGGAGTCTTCGACGGCGTCCACGGCGCTCATGTCGAAGTCGCCGAAGTCTTCGCCTTCGCCGTCGTAGCCGGGCGTGTCGTCGTCTGCAAAGACGCCTTCTTCACCCTCTTCGCCCTCTTCGCCTTCCTTGCTGACGTCGAATCCTTCCTCTTCGCCGGGGGCGGGGCCGGTGTATTCGACTTCGATGACGCGCGGGCCTTCGCGCTTCGGCCGGGGCGGGCGTTCGGGGGCCGCCTCGTGTTCGGGTTCGGCCTCAAGCGCCGGGGCGGGCTTGGCCGCCTTGGCTGGCTTGGAGGTTTTCTCCGGAGTCTTCCCGATGGCGGCGGCGATCTCGGCGTCAGAATAGCCGAGCCGGCGCAGCATGCTGATCAGGTACGGGCGGTCCTCCTCCGCGTTCGGGTCCAGGGCAAGCTGGTCCAGTGTAGAGCGAAGGCTGTCGACGCGCGTGGCCATAGTCAACGGCACCACTTGGCCAAGCATGAAAAGGGTTGCCTTTGCGACCCTGAGTTCCCATGGAGGCCCCACAGGCCCGATTTTCAGGGTTGGCAACGCGCCGTCCAGACCCTGCCAAGGTGCCCGTGGCCCGATGCCCATGCCACGCCCGGAAGCGGTCGCCGGAAGCCCCGCATGGGCGCCTTCGAGTTGCGGCACCGCACCGCCCTCGCACGGCGCGGATGGCGGGCCACGGGCGGCGTGCCTGCCTGGGAAGGCCCGAAGCAACCCGCTCGTTGGACACAAGCACGTTATAAACGACCCCTCCTTGGCGCGAAACCGGCCCCCTATGATCCAGTTCGGACCTGCAGGCATTCCACTCTCGTGCAAGGGACGCACGGTGCGGGACGGCATCATCTACACGCGCAATCTTGAGCTCGACGCCATGGAGGTTCAATTCGTCCGCGGCATCCGCATGACGGAGGAAGAGGCCATCAAGGTGCGCGAGACGGCCGAGGAGGCCGGCGTGGAGCTCCACGTCAAGGCCCCGTACTACATCAACCTCGCCGGCGACGAGAAGAACGTCGAGATGAGCTTCTCGAAGATCGTCGCCACCGGCAAGCTTGCCCACGAGATGGGCGCCGAGACCGTGGTGTTCCACCCCGGCTTCTACGGCGACCTCACGAAGGAGGAGACCCTGGAGCGCGTCGTGCGCAACACCCGGGAGCTTCGCAACCTTTTCGTCCGCGAAGGATGGAAGCCCCGCCTGGGCATCGAAGTGATGGGCAAGCGCAACGTGTTTGGCAACCTCGACGAAGTCATGGCCGTCTGCCAGCGCGTCAAGGGCGTCATCCCCGTCGTGGACTTCGCCCACATCCACGCTCGCGGCAACGGCATGCTGCAGGAACCCGAGGACTTCCAAGGGGTCTTCGACCGCATCGCGCAGCTGGGCATCGAGCATTTCCTGGTCCATTTCACCGGCATCCACTACGAGAACGGAAACGCGCGCTACCGCCTCCCGATCAAGAAGGGCGACCTCAAATTCGAGCCCCTGTGCGAGGTGCTTCTGGAGAACAACCTCAGCGCCACCATCATCTCCACGAGCCCCATCCTGGAGCACGACGCGATGTACATGAACATCGTCTTCGACCGCGTCAAGGAACGCCGCGAGGCGCGCATCGCCCGTGAGCTTCGGGAAGCCGAAGAGGCCGAAGAGAAGCGCAAGCGCGACGAAGAGCGCAAGGCGCAGCAAGAAGAAGAGCGCAAGCGCAAGGAAGCCGAGGAAGCCGAACGCAAGGCCATCGAAGAGGAAGAGCGCAAGAAGCGCGAAGCCGAAGAGGCCATCCGCAAGGCCAAGGAAGACGAGGAAGCCCGCCTGGCGGCTGCCGCCGAGCACAACGACGGCCTCGAAGACCTGATCCAGAGCGACGGCAAGAAGCGCCGCCAAGTCATGTACGGCGAGTACAAGCTGTACAAGAAGGGCAACCGCTACCAGTTCATGAAGGCCAAGAAGGAGGGCTACAGCACCGTCTTCAAGGTCCCCGACGGCAAGGTCGTCGAGCTCAATGCCAGCGGCGTGCCGCTGCTTCGCGACCCACCTCAGTGGCGCACGCCGAAGGTCATCCAGAGCGATGACACGGGCCGGCGCCAAGTCACGGTGGACGAGTACAAGCTGTACAAGAAGGGCAACCGGTACTACTTCATGAAGGAGAAGAAGGAAGGATTCTCCCTCGTGTTCAAGGTCCCGGAGGAGAAGGAGGTGCGCTACAACAAGAACGGCGTGCCCATCCTTCGTGCCCGCGAGGCCTGATGGACATCACGCGGGCGCTGGACTACATCGAGGGCGCGTCCCGCCAGTCGGTGGAGTCGGTCCCCGCCAACGAGCTGACCGCCTTCTTGGACGCCCTGGAGCCTGCCAAGCGTGTGTTCTTCTACGGGCGCGGCCGCAGTGGCTTCGTCGCCCGCGCCTTTGCAGTGCGGCTGATGCATCTCGGATACCAGACCTACGTGGTCGGTGAGACCATCACGGCCCCGGTCCAGAAAGACGACGTGGTGGTGTGCGTGTCGGGCTCCGGTGCGACGTACCCCGTCGTGATGACGGCCGAGATCGGACGCAAGCTGGGCGCCACAGTCGTCGCCGTCACGGCAACGCCCGAGAGCGAAGTGGCGCGGCTTGCGCACATCGTGCTGCCCATCGTGCCGCCGCAGGGCAATGGCGAACGCGCCCGCATTGCGCCGCTTGGCACCTTGTTCGAAACGGCGGCGTGGCTCTTCTTCGACGCCGCGGTGGCCATCTTGATGGAGCGCCTCGGAGAGACCGAGGAAACCATGCGCCAACGGCACGCGACCCTCGAGTAGTTCAGAGGATGTCGCCGCGGCTTCCGCATGCCGGGCATTTGACCTTGAGCGGACGCGCTCCCGTGTCCGTGACGTCAAAGCGATGGCGGCACCGCCGGCACGTGAGGTCCAGTTGCGTGACCGTGCGCGCGGGTGTCGGCTCCGGCGGCTCGCCCACGGGCGCGTGGTCGCCCGTGTAGATGCCCAGGCGGTGGCAGCTGGGGCACTCATGGGAGAGCGGGCGGTGGCCGGTGTCGCGGATCTGGAAGACGGCCTTGCAGTGCTGGCATTGCACCTGCCGCAGGCTGGCGCGTGCCATGCCGGGAGGCGCTTCGGGCACGCCAAAGATGCTGAGGGCGACGATGATCATGAACAGCGCTGCCGCGCCGGCGCCGAGGGCAAGCCAGGTCAGAAGCGGCATCTGCCTGAGGGCGCTGGCCGCCAATTCCCACCGGATGTGGCCCACGCTGGACAGGTACAGCACGAGGAGCCACGCGAGTAGCAACGCCATGGCAAAGACCGCCGTGACGGCCAATCGACGCATGTCGCGAAGCTCCACGGAGCGGTCCAAGCAGAGCCCCGTGGAAAGCCTACCGGCCCAGATTGGATGTATTAGACGCTTTGGCGTGGCGGTCATATATCCTGAAGCGCCCGAGTAGGGGTTGCATCCGGGTGCCGGCCCGGACTCCCGGGCCGGCCCTCACCCTCATTGAACCCGCCATCCACGATGGCGGTGTGAAACGACTGCCCCACTTCACAGCGGCATCGCCACGCCCCATATACCACGAGCAACAACGTACAGCATGGTGTCCCCCATGACCCGGATGCAAACCCCCCGCAAGCTCGCCACGGCAACCCTCGCCGCACTGTTTCTCTTCGTCGGAAGCGTCGCCGC